>JBJEYK010000232.1:0-20411 GCA_051886775.1 Candidatus Ventricola sp.
GTAAGGAAGCTGGACATTCACCGAAACCATCGCATTTCTTAGTTAGCGAAAGCCCCCTATTCCGCTCAAGCCGATTTGCTCCCATTACTCCTGTGCAATGCAAAACAAATCCGTCAAAACCGGCATTGACCGTTGTAAATTTTCACAAAATCGAATTTTTTATCTGTATGAATTGCAATCGCTGGCAAGATATGCTATTGTATTCATACTGGTTTTTCATGACCGGCAGTTTTGATTGAGGAGGAAAAGACATGAAGAAGACGCTGGCTCTCGTGCTGTGCCTGGTGCTCGCGCTTTGCGCTGCGACCGGCCTTTGCGAGGAAACCTCCGCGTATCGCACCCTGTATTCGGGTGAGATCACCTCTCTGAATTACCTGACCACCGCGACGGAGAACGAGTTCTCCGTGGCCGCGAACGTCATCGATACCCTCGTCGAATACGACAAGTTCGGCGAGGTGCAGCCCTCTCTGGCCACCAGCTGGGAGTATGACGAGCAAAGCCTCACCTACACCTTCCACCTGCGCGAGGGCGTCAAGTGGGTGCGCGCCGACGGCAGCATCTATGCCGACGTGACCGCGCATGACTTCGTCTCCGCGGCGAAGTACATCCTCGACGCCGCCAACGACTCCGCCACCGCGAACATCTTCTACTCCGTCATCGCGGGCGCGGAGGATTACTACCTGGGCACCAGCACCCCCGAGGAGGGCCAGGAGCCCTATCCCGTCATGGACTGGGAGACCGTCGGCGTCAAGGCGCTGGACGATTACACCCTGCAGTACACGCTGGTTGAGCCGGTGCCCTACTTCCTGAGCATGGTCACCTACGTCTGCTTCATGCCGGTCAACGGCGACTTCCTCGCCGAGAAGGGCGCGGACTTCGGCGTGGCCACCAGCAACGAGAACATCCTCTACTGCGGCGCGTACGTCCTGTCCACCTTCGAGCCGCAGCAGAAGCGCGTCTACACCAAGAACGCCGTCAACTGGGACGCCGAGCACGTCTACATCGACGTGATCGAGGAGACCTACAATAAGGAAGCCACCACGATCTCGCCGGAGCTGTTCAAGCGCGGCGAGGTGGACGGCGCCGATATCGACTCCACCATCGCCAGCGAGTGGCTCGCCAACGAGGAGACCGCCGACCTGATCCGCCCGATCCGCCAGAGCGGCTTCTACACCTACTTCTACGCCTTCAACTTCGATCCGCAGTTCGACGCCGCCTATGAGCCGGAGAACTGGAAGCTCGCCGTCAACAACGAGAACTTCCGCAAGAGCCTCTACGCCGGCCTCGACCGCGTGAAGGCGATGCTCATCACCGAGCCGGACAATCCCGAGTCCATCATGTTCAACACCGTGACCCCGCCGCAGTTCGTCGCCATCGACGGCGTGGACTTTACCGACATGGGCGCGCTCGCGCCGATCACCGCGCTGGGCACGGGCACCTTCGACGAGGCTGCCGCCCTGGCCTACAAGGAGGCCGCCGTGGCCGAGCTGACCGCCGCCGGCGCCACCTTCCCGGTCAAGATCCTGATGAGCTACAATCCCTCCAGCACCGGCTGGGCTGAGGAGTGCGTCGTCGTCGAGCAGCAGCTCGAGGGCCTGCTGGGCGCCGACTACATCGACATCATCGTCGAGGCCGGCCCGTCCTCCGGCTTCCTCAAGGAGGTTCGCCGCTCCGGCAAGTACGCGCTGCTCAAGTGCAACTGGGGCCCGGACTACGCCGACCCGAACACCTACACCGATCCCTTCTACGACAGCAACTACAACTGGCCGGAGAAGGCGACCGAGTACCTGGACGAGAACGGCGTGAGCGAGTACTACAAGCTGGTGGATGCCGCCCGCGCGATCACCGACGACATCACCGCCCGCTATGAGGCGTATGCCGAGGCCGAGGCCTTCCTGATCAACCACGCGATCATCATCCCGTTCGGCTATGGCAACGGCGGCTACACGGCCTCCCGCCTCAATCCGTTCGAGAGCCAGTTTGCGCCGTTCGGTATCTCCAACAACCGCTACAAGGGTCAGAAGCTGCTGGACGCGCCGATGAGCACGGATCAGTACTTCGAGGCCTATGATCAGTGGCTCGAGGACCGCGCTGCGCTGGCCAAGTAATCCTGTCCCCTCCCCTCCCCCATTCGCCCGGGCGGCATGCTTTCGTGCCGCCCGGGCAATCGCGTTGTTTTCCGGCTGTTTGCGAAATGGCTTTTTCTCCAGCATCCCGCTCTGCGCTGAAGAAAAATCCATTTCGCGCAAGGCGCATCCTCTCCGACGAAGAAGGTAGTGAATCACATGCTCAAATACTCCCTGAGACGGCTGTCCTCCTCGCTCATCACGCTGCTGATCATCATCACGGTGGTCTTCGTGCTGCTGCGTCAGATGCCCATCGAGGGCTATTTCGACAACTTCGAGAAGGCCGATCCCGCCACCATCAACGCCAAGCTCGAAAAGCTGGGGCTGAACGACCCCATCCCCGTGCAGCTGATGCACTTCATCGACGGCCTGCTCCACGGCGACCTGGGCACCTCCGCCAGGTACAGCGTCGGCGCGCCCATCTCCGAGATCATCGCCAGGAAGGCGCCCATCTCCATCAAGCTGGGGCTTTTGTCCATGGCGCTCTCGCTCGTGGTGGGCATCCCGCTGGGCGCGGCGATGGCGCGCGGCAAGGGCAAATTCTGGGACAAGCTGGGCACGGTCTACATCGTCTTCATCAACGCCGTGCCCGCCGCGGTCTACTACATCTTCATCCAGATGTACGGCACCAGCGCGCTGGGCATCTCCATGCTCTTTGACGAAAGCAATCCCGTCACCTGGGTGCTGCCGGTCGTCTCCATGGCGCTGGGCAACATCGCCTACTACGCCATGTGGCTGCGCCGCTACATGGTGGACGAGATGAACAAGGACTATGTCCGCCTGGCGCGCGCCAAGGGCGTTTCCGGCAAGCGCATCATGACGCGCCATGTGCTGCGCAACGCCTTCGTGCCGATGATCCAGTACATCCCCACATCGCTCCTGTACACCGTCTGCGGCTCGATCTACATCGAATCGCTCTACTCCATCCCGGGCATGGGCGGATTGCTGGTGGATGTCATCGGCCGGCAGGACAACCCGATGGTGCAGGCCATCGTGATGATTTACAGCTGCATCGGCATCGTCGGATTGCTGCTGGGCGATCTGCTCATGGGGCTGATCGATCCGCGCATCAGCTTTGTCAAGAAGGAGGGCGCGCGCTGATGTTCAAGGAAAGCAAGAGCAAAAAGCTCGAGCGCGCGCTCGAGGCGCAGCTCAGGAGCGACCTGGGCGTGCAGGAGGAGGCAGACGAGGACGCGCTGTTCGTCCTGGCGCAATACGATGAGAGCGCCGCGGAAAAGACCGGCTATTCCAACTACTCCTACTGGCGCAGCACGGTACAGGTCTTCCTCAAGAATCGCGTGGCCGTGTTCCTGCTGGCGGTGCTGGCGGCGCTGCTGCTGTTCACGTTTGTGCAGCCGTACCTGCCCGGCCAGTATCCCGCCAACCTGATCAACAACAACCCGCAGACCGGCAAGCAGCTGTCCAACATCGCCCCCAGCCTGACCACCACGCTGACCACCGCGCCCGCGGGCACGCTGCTGCACGCCGAGCCGGTGAAGAATACCGAGGGCTGGTACACCGTGGATAACGTGCTCGCCAGCCTCAATGCGCGCACGCCGTTCACCATCACGCAGTACGGCGAGCAGTGGTGCCAGGTGGAGTACAAGGGGCAGACGGGCTATGTGAAGAACAACTTTCAGACCAAGCTCAAGCTGCCGGACGACCCGACCGCCACCCCCTACGAGAGCCGCTCCAACTTCAAGCTGGACGTGTACATGCAGCCGGAGGACTACACCAACGGCGGCGTCGCGCTCTACGCCAGCGCCGACAGCCTGACCCCCGACGAGGACGGCCTGGCCGTCGCCACCGCGGACACCCCGCTGCGCGTCATCCCCTCCGAGCACGCCTTCTGGTTTGGCACGAACAACATCGGCCAGGATCTGTGGGCGCGCGTGTGGAGCGGCACCCGCACCAGCCTGATGATCGGCTTCGTCGTCGCGTTCTTTGAGGCGCTCATCGGCATCACGGTGGGCGTTCTCTGGGGCTATGTGCGCAGCCTGGACCGCATCCTCACCGAGGTGTACAACGTCATCGACAATATCCCGCAGACGATCATCCTGATCCTCATCAGCTACATCCTCAAGCCCGGCCTGCGCACGCTGATCTTCGCCATGTGCCTGACCGGCTGGCTGGGCATGGCGCGCTTCATCCGCAACCAGATCGTCATCATCCGCGACCGCGACTACAACCTCGCCTCCCGCTGCCTGGGCACAGGCACGGGCCGCATCATCATCAAGAACCTGCTGCCGTACCTGGTGTCGGTCATCATGCTGCGCATGGCGCTGGCCATCCCCGGCGCCATCGGCAACGAGGTGTTCATCACCTACATCGGCCTGGGCCTGCCGGTGGACATCCCCTCGCTGGGCAACCTGATCAACGAGGGCCGCAAGCTGATCACCTCCGCCGCGCTGCGCTATCAGCTGATCTTCCCGGCCATCGTGCTGAGCGTGGTCACGATTTCGTTCTACATCATCGGCAACGCCTTCGCCGACGCCGCCGATCCCAAGAATCACCTGTGAGGAGGGCAAGACGATGGAAAACAGCAAGCAGCCCATCCTCTCCGTGCGCGACCTGAACGTCATGTTCAACCTGCGGGGCCGCCGGCTGCACGCCATCCGCGGCGTGTCGCTGGACCTGTACAAGGGCGAAAGCCTGGCCATTGTGGGCGAAAGCGGCTCCGGCAAGTCCGTGTTCGTCAAGAGCTTCATGGGCCTGCTCGACGCCAACGGCTGGGTCGACAGCGGCGAAATTCTCTACGAGGGCATGGATCTGACCAAGTTCACCACCGAGAAGCAGTGGCTGGGCGTGCGCGGGCGCGAGATCGCCATGGTGCTCCAGGATCCGATGACCAGCCTCAACCCGCTCAAGACCATCGGCGCGCAGATTCTGGAGGCCATCGAGCTGCACCAGAACCTGCACGGCGAGGCCGCCCGCCAGGAGATGCTCTCCGTCCTCACCGACGTGGGCATCACCGAGCCCGAGCGCCGGGCGAAGCAGTATCCGCACGAGTTCTCCGGCGGCATGCGCCAGCGCGTGGTCATCGCCATCGCCGTGGCCTGCCGCCCGAAGATCCTCATCTGCGACGAGCCGACCACCGCGCTGGACGTGACCATCCAGGCGCAGATCCTGCGGCTGATCCGCAGCCTGCGCGAGAAATACGCGCTGACCACCGTCTACATCACCCACGACCTGGGCGTGGTCGCCAACGTGGCCGACCGCATCGCCGTCATGTACGCCGGCGACATCGTGGAGCTGGGCCTGTGCGAGGAGGTCTTTTACGACCCGCGCCATCCCTACACCTGGGCGCTGCTCAGCTCCCTGCCGCAGCTGGGCGTGAAGGGCGAGCCGCTCTATTCCATCCACGGCACGCCGCCCAACCTGTTCTACGAGATCAAGGGCGACGCCTTCGCCCCGCGCAATCCGCAGGCGCTGAAGATCGACTTCGTCAAGCGCCCGCCGTATTTCGACGTTTCCCCCACGCACAAGGCGCGCACCTGGCTGCTCGACCCGCGCGCCCCGAGGATCGACCCGCCGGAGGCCGTGCGCAAGCTGGCGACGGAAGGAGTGAAGGGCTATGCATGAGGAAAGCCGCGAGGTGCTCCTCTCCGTGCGCGACATGTCCATCTGCTTTGGCAAGGGCAAGCACCTGTTCCGCGCGGTGGATCGAGTCAGCTTCGACATCTACAAGGGCGAGACGTTCGGCCTGGTCGGCGAGAGCGGCTCCGGCAAGACCACCATTGGCCGCGCCATCATCCGCATCAATCCCACCACCTCGGGCGAGGTGATTTTCAAGGGCGAGAGGATCAACGGAAGGATTCCCCGCGCGCTCGACCGCCGCGTCACGCGCGAGATTCAGATGATCTTCCAGGACCCGATGGCCTCGCTCAACGAGCGCGCCAAGGTCGACTACATCGTCTCCGAGGGCCTGCTAAACGGCGAAAAGCTGCCCGAGGCCGAGCGCAAGGCGCGCGTGGAAAAGGCGCTGCAGGAGGTCGGGCTGCTGCCGGAGTTCGCCAGCCGCTTCCCGCACGAGTTCTCCGGCGGCCAGCGCCAGCGCATCGGCGTGGCCCGTGCGCTGATCATGCAGCCGGAATTCATCATCGCCGACGAACCGATCTCCGCGCTGGACGTGTCCATCCGCGCGCAGGTGCTCAACCTGCTCAGTGAGCTTCAGCAGGAGCGCGGCCTGACCTACCTGTTCATCTCGCACGACCTGTCGGTTATGCGCTTCATCTGCGACCGGATCGCCGTCATCCATAAGGGCGTGCTGGTGGAGCTGGCCGCCACCGAACAGCTCTTTGCCCATCCGCTGCACCCATACACCCGTGCGCTGCTCTCCGCCATCCCGCTGCCCGACCCCGCCCGCGAGAAGCACAAGCAGCTCGAGGTCTACGATCCCACGCAGCACGATTACTCCGTCGACCAGCCCGTCTGGGTGGAGATCGAGCCGGGGCACATGGTGCGCGGCAATCAAAAGGAGCTTGCACACTACCGCGACATGCTCAGTCATTGAGCCGGGCGGCCGCACAGACGCGGCCGCTCTTTGCATGACTGCCGTTATTACATGATAACAGGTGACTCGGCGCACTAAGGCCCCCTTATCTGTCCAATGCGCATGAGGCGTTCTTCTTTCCCTCACCTCCTGTTTTCCCATCCAACTCAATCCAAAGAGGCGAATCACCATGTCCATTTCCTACGACGAGGCCGTCTCCCGCTGCTGGGCGGAGGTCGATCTCACCCGGCTTGTGGCCAACTACCGCAACGCCCTTTTCCACCTGCGCCCCGGCGTGCGGATCATCTGTGTGCTCAAGGCCGACGCCTACGGTCTGGGCGCGCCCGTCGTCGCCGAGCGGCTGTGGCGCGAGGGGCAGCGGCTGTTCGCCGTCGCCTCCTATAACGAGGCAGCGCAGCTTCGCCGCACCCTGCCGGACTGCGAGGTGCTGATCCTCGGCCTGGTCGGGCAGGCGCAGCTTCCCGCCGCCATCCGCGCGGGCATGCTGCTGACGGTGTTCTCCGAGCGGTATACGCAGCAGGTAGCCGACGCCGCTGCGCAGGCCGGACAGACGGCGCGCGTCCACTTCAAGGTGGAGACCGGGCTGAACCGCCTGGGGCTGGAGCCTGCCATAGCGCCGGAGATCATCGCCCGCGCGCTGGCAAGCGGCTCGATCCGCATCGAGGGCCTGTTCACCCACCTGGCGCTGCGCGGCCCTGCGGAGGATCGCCGCCAGCTCGATCTGCTGACCGCCTGCCGCGACGCGCTGCGCGCCCGAGGCATCGACGTCCCGATGACGCACGCGCTGGACAGCATCGGCATGGTGCGCTATCCGGACGATCAGCTCGACGCCGTGCGCACCGGCGCGTGGCTCTACGGCGTGTATCCGCGCGGCTACGCTCATCCCGAGGAGAGCCGCCTGGCCATGACCGTCAAGACCCGTGTCGCACAGCTCCATGACGTGCCGGCGGGCGCGTGCCTGGGCTACGACGAGGCGCATCCCCTCGCGCGCGACAGCCGCATCGCGACGCTCAGCGCCGGGTACATCGACGGCTATCCCCGGCTGAACAGCCGCGGCGCGGTGGAAATCCGCGGCCGGCGCGCGCCGGTGGCCGGGCTGGTGTGCATGGATCAGATGATGGCGGACGTAACCGATATCCTCGACGCCTGCGAGGGCGACGAGGTCATCCTGCTGGGCGGCACGATCGGCGTGGACGAATACGCCGACACGGCTCAGCTCAACCGCAACGAATCCCTCGCGCGCACCGGCAGACGCGTGCCGCGCGTGTATCTGGAGGACGGGCGCGTCGTGCAGATTGCCGACGCGCTGGCATGAGGAGGCATCCCGATGAACGATGACGAGCTTCTCAGCCTGATCGCGGCGCAGCAGGGCTTCATGGTCGACCTGCGCCGCAGGCTGCATCAGATCCCCGAGCCGGGCTTTGCCGAAATCAAGACCCAGCGCCTGATCATGGACACGCTGGATGCGCTGGCCATCCCGTATACCACGCAGCGCACCTGGGTCATCGGCACGATTCAGGGCGCGCTGCCCGGCGATACCGTCGCCCTGCGCGCGGACATGGACGCCCTGCCGCTGGACGAGCCGGAGGGCTGCCCCTTCCGCTCCACGCACGCGGGCATGATGCACGCCTGCGGGCACGACGCGCACACCGCCATGCTGCTGGGCGCGGCGCGCGCGCTGGCGTCCATCCGCGACCGCTTGCCCGGCACGGTGCGTCTGCTGTTCCAGCCGGCGGAGGAGACGGACGGCGGCGCGGAGCCGATGGTCGCCGCCGGGGCGATGGCGGGCGTCGACCGGGTGTACGGCCTGCATGTGCAGCCGTATCTGCCCGTGGGCACGGTGGAGACGCGCGCGGGCACGCTCAACGCCTCGACCGACTCGGTGACGCTGGTGATCCACGGCGCCTCCGGCCACGGCGCGTATCCCGAGCGCAGCCAGGACGCCATCGTCTGCGCCGCGCAGGTGATCACCGCGCTGCAGACGCTGATCTCGCGCAACCTGTCGCCGCTCTCCAGCGCCGTGCTCAGCCTGGGCACGATCCACGGCGGCACGGCGGGCAACATCATCTGCGACCGCGTGGAGCTGCACGGCACGCTGCGCACGGCCAACAGCGCCCTGCGCGCGATGCTCACAAGGCGCATCGGGGAGGTCGCCTGCGGCATAGCTAAGGCCATGGGCTGCACAGCCGAGTCGACCGTCACCCCGGGCTACGCCGCACTGGTCAACGACAGCGCCGAGGCCGCGCGCGTGCGCCGCGTGAGCGCGCGGCTGCTGGGCGAAGCGCACACCCTGGACAAGGAGGCTCCGAGCATGGGCGGCGAGGACTTCTCGTTCTTTGCCGACTGCGCGCCGGGCGCGTTCTTCCACATCGGCTGCGTGGCCCCGGAGCAGGTGCCGGGCGCGCCGCTGCACAGCCGGGATTTCGCGCTCGACGAGCGCTGCCTGAGCGTCGGTGCGATGATGCACGTCGCGCTCGTGCTGGACGGACAGTGAGGAGGCAACCCAAATGCTTTACGGAAAACGGCTGAAGAAGGGCGACACCATCGGCCTGGTCGCGCCGTCCGGCGCGGTGCGCACCCCGGGCGCGATCGAGCGCTCCGCCGCGGAGCTGGAGCGCATGGGCTACCGCGTCAGGCTGGGCAAAAGCTGCGGTCAGGTCTACGGCTATCTCTCCGGCGCGGACGAGGTGCGCGCGCGCGACATCAACGACATGTTCCTGGACGATGCGGTGGACGCCATCCTCTGCGTGCGCGGCGGCTACGGCGCCACGCGCATCCTCGACCGGCTGGACTACGCCGCCATCGCCGCGCATCCGAAGATCTTCATGGGCTTCAGCGACATCACGGCGCTGCATATCGCCATGCTGGAGAAGGCCAATCTGGCCACATTCCACGGCCCGATGAGCACAGCCGACTGCGCCGACGGCCCGATGCACCCCTTCTCCCTCGCCTCGATGGAGCGCGCGCTGTGCTGCGCCGAGCCGATGGGCGCGCTGGAAAACGACGAGGGCTATCCCGAGCGCAAGACGCTTGCGCCCGGCCAGGCGGAGGGGCAGCTCGTCGGCGGCAACCTGATGCTCATCACCAGCCTGCTGGGCACGCCCTACGAGCTGGACACGCGCGGGCGCATCCTGTTCATCGAGGAGATCGGCGAGCACACCTACTGCATCGACCGCATGCTCACGCAGCTGCGCATGGCGGGCAAGCTGGACGACTGCGCCGGCGTGGTGTTCGGCGATTTCAAAAACTGCCCGATCGAGTACCCGGAGTTCGGGCTGTCGATCGAGCAGATCATCCGGGATATCGTCGTGCCCTGCGGCAAGCCCGTGCTCGCCGGGCTGCAGGCCGGGCACTGCACGCCCAAGCTCACGCTGCCCCTGGGCGCGCGCTGCCGCCTGGACGCCGACGCGCGCACGCTCACCGTGCTGGAGCGCACGACGGTGTGAGGAACAGGCTGAGGAACAGGCTGAGGAACAGGCTATGGAAGAAGTGATCAGGCGACATTTTCAGTCGTGGATCGACCGGGATATCGAAACGGTGAGGGCGACGTTTGCAGACGATCCCGTGTACTTCCGAATGACCGCGCGTGCGCGAAGCCCCTCTGATCCCGCACAATCAGCACAGCCCCGGCTGGCGCTATCTGCGCCGCCGGGGCTGATTGTATATGCCTTGCAGGTCAAACGGGGGTGTGATCAGTCCACCGGCGTATGGAGGATTTGCTCCTTGCGCTCGAGCAGGCCGCTTCCCAGCAGCTCGCGCTCCACATGCTCAAAGCCCAGGCGCGCGATGGTGTCCGCGAAGCGCTCGCCGGTATGACCCTGCTCGCGGAAGAGCAGCAGCGCCTTCTCCACGACGTCGAGTACCTCGTTTTTGTCGGTGAAGACCTTGGAAAGCGCCCGTCCGCAGGCGTACTTCTTGCCCCAGCGGCCGCCGATGGTGATCTTGTAGGCCGGGGTGCCCTCCTTGGCCAGGCCAAACGGGCACTTGCCCACGCAGCGTCCGCAGTTGTTGCACACGTCGCGGTCGATGCGGATGCGCTTGTCCTCCACCTTGGCCGCCTTCATCGGGCAGGCCGCCTCCATGCGGCACTTGCCGCAGCCCTTGCACACCTCGGGGTCGGGCATGGAGACCATCTGGCCGATGATGCCCAGGTCGTTGAGGTCGGGCTTGACGCAGTTGTTGGGGCAGCCGCCGCAGGCGATCTTGAACTTGTGGGGCAGCTTCACGTCGTGATAGCCCAGGTAGAAGCGCTCGTGAATCTTCTCGCTCAGGGCGAACGTGTCGTACAGGCCGTACTGGCAGGTCGTGCCCTTGCAGGAGACGATCGGGCGCACGCGCGCGCCGGTGCCGCCGGTGATCAGCCCGGCAGGCGCGATGAACGCCTGGAATTCCTCGATCTTCTCAAACGGGATGCCGCGCACCTCGACGGTCAGGCGGGTGGTGAACTCGATGTCGCCGTTGCCGAAGCGCTTGGCCGCCTCGGCGATGACCGCCGCCTGCTCGGCGTTGATCTTGCCGTTGACGGTGAGGATGCGGCCATTGAACAGGTCGGTGCCCTTGTTGTTGAGGAAGCCCATGCCCTTGACGCGCTTGAGCTCCTCGGGACGAATGGTGCATGCCATAAGCAATCTCTCCTTCTTCATCGCGCAGGCCGGAGCGCTGCGCGCAGGGTTACGCATTTTCTTTATCGTACCACGCGCGTGACCTATTGTAAATGCCCGCGCGGGGTTTTTATTCGCCGGGCGCATCGCCCATCGCCGCGACGCCGCCGACGACAATCACCGCCGGCGACTGCACGCCTGCCGCGCGCGTGCGCGACGCGATCTGCACAAGCGGCGCGCGCACCCGGGCGGGATGCGGGCTGCTGCCGCCGGAGAGCACCGCCGCCGGGGTGTCCTCCGGCATGCCGGCGGCAAGCAGGCGCGCTGCGATGCGCTCCAGATTGGCAAGCCCCATCAGGATCACCAGCGTGCCCTGCGTATGCGCCAGCGCATCAAGCTCTGCGGGCAGGCCGTCCGGGGTGTCTGCGGTGTGGCCGGTGAGGATGTGCACGCTGCGGCTGACGCCCCGGTGCGTGACGGGGATGCCCGCCTCCGCCGGGATGGCGATGGCCGAGGGGATGCCCGGCACCTCCTGGCAGGGGATGCCCGCCGCGCGCAGCGCCAGCAGCTCCTCGCCGCCGCGGCCAAAGAGATAGGGGTCGCCGCCCTTGAGCCGCACCACCCGCCGCCCCAGCCGCGCCTGACGGATCAGTTCCGCGCAGATGGCCTCCTGCGGCGCGGCGTGACGCCCGGCCCGCTTGCCCATGTACACGCGCTCGGCGTGCGCCGGGGCCTCGCCAAGCAGCGCGCCGTCGATGAGATCGTCGTACACCAGCGCGTCGCAGCTCTGGATCAGCCGCAGGCCGCGCACGGTGATCAGGTCCGCCGCGCCGCAGCCCGCGCCCACCAGAAAGACCTCGCCGGTCTTCCGCCCTCCGGACGAAGGCTCGTCCGGCGAAGGCCGCGCCTCGGGTGGGACCTGAACGTCAGGCGGGACCTGAACGTCACGCGGCGCTCGAACCCCGGGCGGCGCGCCCCTGTCCATGCAATCCGACGCCAGACGGCTCAGCTTCGCGGCGCGGACAGAGGCATCCGGCTCTGCTGCCTGCAGCGCCGCGCGCTCCTGCCCCAGATAGTCCAGAATTTCCTCCGTCCGCGCGGGCAGCATGTCCTCCACGCGCGCACGCACGCAGGCCGCCAGCGCCGGGCTTTGCCCCGCCGTGCTCACGCCGACGGACAGGCTCCCGCGCTGCGCCAGCGCCGGGAAGAAGAACGTGCAGCCCTCAGGGTCGTCCACCGCGTTGACCGGGATGCCGCGCGCCCGGCACAGCGCTGCGATCTCGCGATTGCACGCGGCGTCGTCCGTCGCCGCGATGACCAGCGCCCAGTCGCCCGCCAGATCCGCCGGGCAGAACGCGCGACGCTCGCATGCGGCTGCCCTCTCCAGCGCGGGCAGGATCTCCGGCGCGATCACGCGCAGCGCGGGGCCGAAGGGCGTGAGCTTGCCGGCCTTGCGCAGGGCGACCGCGCCGCCGCCCACGAGCAGGACGCTTCGCCCCTCCAGCGGGACGAACAGCGGGAAATACGGCTTCATCCGTGCGCCTCCTCCCCCGCGCCTGACGCGGGGACACAGTAGTATTGCGTGCCGTGCGGGGTCTGCGCCGCGCACAGGCGGATGCCGAACACCCGGTCGATCACGCCGCTGCGCGCGATTCCCTCCGGCGTATCGCAGGCAATCAGCCTCCCTGCCTGCATCACGGCCACGCGGTCCGCCGTCCGCAGCGCCAGCGGGATGTCGTGCAGCACCAGCGCGACGGCGCGCCCCTCGTGCGCCAGCGCGCGCGCCGTGGAGAGCAGCTCCAGCTGGCGGGCGATGTCCAGGCTGTTGGTCGGCTCATCCATGAGCACGGCCGGCGTGTCCTGCGCCAGCGTCATGGCGACGTACACGCTCTGGCGCTGCCCGCCGGACAGCTCGCTGACAACCGCCTGCTCCAGCTCCGCCGCTCCCGCGCGGGCAAGCGCCCGCCTGGCGATGGCGATGTCCTCGCGGCCATACTGGCGGGGATAGCCCAGGTATGGGAAGCGCCCGTGCAGCGCCATGCGCAGCGCCGTGATCACCGGCACGCTGCGCGACTGCGCCAGCAGCGACACGCGGCGCGCCAGCTCCCTGCGCCGCAGGCGATTGGCCGGCGTGCCGCCAACCAGCACCTCGCCGCCAGTCACCTCGCACAGCCCCAGCACCGCGCGCAGCAGCGTGCTCTTGCCGCAGCCGTTTGGCCCCAGCAGCGCCAGCACCTCGCCGGGGCGGATTTCGAGCGTGATCCCGTCCAGCACCGGCCTGCCGCGATAGCCTGCGCAAAGCCTTTTTACCTCAATCATGGGCATGCCCTCCGCGCCGCGCCAGCAGCAGCCACAGGAAGAACGGCACGCCCGCAAACGACAGCACCACGCCCACGGGCAGCTCGTACGGCGCGAAGAGCACCCGCGCAAGCGTGTCGCAGGCCGTGACCAGCGCCGCGCCCCCCAGCGCGCACGAGGCCGTCAGATGCAGGCTGTCGCCGCCGACGAGCTTGCGCATCATGTGCGGCACGATCAGCCCGACAAAGCCCAGCAGCCCCGACACGCTGATCGCCGCGCCGCACAGCGCTGCCGAAAGCGTCAGCAGCAGCAGGCGCACCGGGCGCACGCGCAGGCCGAGGCTTTGCGCCGTCTCCGCGCCCAGCGCCAGCACGTCCATCTGCCGCCCCAGCGTCAGCGTGAGCAGCAGGCACGGCAGGATCATCGCCGCCGCAGGCGTCAGGCGCAGGAGCGTCACCCCGGCAAAGCCGCCGATGCGGAAGCTGGCATAGCCCGCCAGGGCGTCCGGCGCAAAGGTGAGCACCGCGTCAATTGCCGCGCCAAAGAGGTTGCTCGCCGCCACGCCCGCCAGCAGCACCGTCGTGCGCGACGCGCCCGCCAGCTCCGAGAGCAGCAGCACGCCCAGCACGCCCGCCAGCGCCCCGGCGAACGCGATCCCCGGCGCGGCTGACGCTGACGCCGGCCACAGCGCGCAGCACAGCGCCACGGCAAGCCCGGCGCTGGCGTTCACGCCGAGAATGCCCGGCGAGGCCAGCGGATTGCACAGCACCGTCTGGATGACCGCACCGGCCACCGCCAGCGCGCCGCCGCACAGCATGGCCGCCAGCGTGCGCGGCAGGCGGGTATACAGCACGATCCGCGCGGCTACGCTCTGCCGCTCTCCGCCCACAAGCGCGCGCAGCACCTCGCCCGGCGCGACGCCCACCGCGCCCACGCACAGGCTGGCCGCCGCGCACAGCAAAAGAAGCAGCGCCAGCGCGGGAATTGCACAGCGCTCAGTAGAGGATGTCGGCAAGCGCTTCATAGGCTTCTCCCCATCTTGCGTTGGGCTTGAGGTTGTACAGCGCCGGATCCATCACATGGCAGCGCCCCTCGCGCACGGCGGTCAGCGTCTGCCAGGCGGGGTCGGTAAAGAGCGTCTTCTCCAGCATGCGCCGGGCCTCGTTAGGATCGGCGCTCTGCTCGACGAGGAAGATGAAATCCGGGTCGGCGCGCAGGATCGCCTCCATGCTGAGCGTCTCGAGCAGGCCGGTATCGCTGTCGGCGATGTTCTCGCAGTCCAGCGCGGCGAGCATCTCGCCCAGCACGCTGCCCTCGCTGCTTTTCACCCGGCAGCTCGTGCCCGTCGCGCGGATGTAGAGCACCGTCGGGCGGGAGCCGTCCGCCCGCGCCCTGGCGGCGTCCACCTGCGCCAGCACCTGCGCGCCGTAGCGCTCATAGCGCTCCGGGCAGCCGGTCAGCTCCGCGCAGCGCGAGAGCATGCGCAGATAGTCCTCAAACGTGGAGACCTCGAAGTACGCCGCCGTCAGCCCCAGCTGCGCGAGCATCGGCTCCAGCTCCACGTCCAGCGCCGTCTGGGTGCTGGCCAGGATCAGCTCCGGCTCGGCCAGCACCAGCTTTTCCAGGCTGATGGCCTTGGTCGCGCCCAGGTTGATCACGTCCGGCGAAATCGGCAGATCGAATTTGCGGAACGTGTCGTCCGCCGCGGCGACGAGCGTCTGCTCGCCGCCCGCCAGGCACCAGATGTCCGCGAAGCTGCCAATCAGCGCCGCCACGCGCTGCGGCGGGCGCTCCAGCGTCACCGTCCGCCCGAGGTCATCCGTGAAGGAAAGCGCGTCCTCCGCCAGCGCGCCGCCCGAGAGCAGCGCCAGCAGGAGCGATGCGCAGAGGGCGTGGACAAGCCGTCGTTTCATGTGAAAACACCTCCGCAGGGATTGATGGGAAATCAGGAGATCTGGTGTATGCTGGCCATCGCGCGCCCAAAGCCATCAGCCGCCCCACACGCCGAGCAGCTCCCGCATCCAGCCGGCGACATCCATGCCGTAGACGCGTTGCAGGCAGTCGTCCGTCAGCGCGTCACGCACCGGCCCCTGCGCAACGGCGCGGCCATGATCCAGCAGCAGGGCGTGCGTGCCGTAGCGCCGGGCCAGGCTCAGATCGTGCACCACGCTGAGCACCGCGCGGCCCGGCTGATTCAGCCAGCCCTGTACGAGCGAGAAGATGTGCTTCTGGTAGACCAGGTCGAGGTGGTTGGCCGGCTCGTCCAGGATCAGCAGCTGCGGCTCCTGCGCGAACACCTGCGCGAGGAACGTGCGCTGCACCTCGCCGCCGGAGAGCGTGAGCATGCTGGCGCTGCGCAGCGCCGTCATGCCGGTCATCTCCAGCGCCCGCGCGACAGACGCCTCGCCGTCCTTGTCCCGCCCGGCAAGCATTCCCCGGCTGTGCGCGTAGCGCCCGAGGGAGACGACCTCCTCCACCGTGTAGGCGTAGCCGACGCTGTGCTGCTGCGCCAGCACGCCGAGCCTTCTGGCACGCTGCGCCGGGGTATAGGCGCGGATGTCCTTCCCCTCCAGCGTGATGCGTCCTGTAAAGGGTGCGCCCTGGGTGATCGCGCTGATCAGCGTGCTCTTGCCCGCGCCGTTGGGGCCGACGAGCATCAGCCACTGCCCCGCCTCCAGCGAAAAGGAGACGCCCTGCACGATATCCTGCCCGCCCAGGGCGACCGAGACATGCTCCGCGCTGAGCATGGCGCTCACCTGCCCTTCCTCGTGCGATAAAAGATGAAGACGAACGCCGCCGCGCCCACCATCGAGGTGACCACGCCGATGGGCAGCTCCACGGGGGCAAGCAGCGTGCGGCTGGTAAGATCCGCCAGCAGCAGGAACACCGCACCGGAGAGCATCGAGGCGGGCAGCAGCCGGGCGTGGTTTGGCCCGACGACCATGCGCGTCATGTGCGGGATGACCAGCCCGACGAACCCGATCGTCCCCCCGACAGAGACGCACACGCCGATGAGCGCGGATACCGCGATCAGCAGCGTCAGCTTCACGCGCCGCACATCGACGCCGACGTGCCGGGCGGTGTCCTCGCCCAGGGCGAACGCGTTCAGCTCCCGCGCGCGGCGCAGGATCACCGCCGCGCCCAGCAGCAGCGCCGCACCCAGCAGCAGCACCTGCGCGCCGCTTGCGCCGGAGAGCGAGCCCATCGTCCAGAAGGTGATGGAGCGCACGCGCTCGCCGGAGAAGGCGATGATCAGCGTCATGAGGCTGGAGACGAACATCGAGAAGATCACGCCGATGAGGATGATGCTGTTTGTGGACAGCGACCGGTCCAGCGCGTAGGCCAGCGACAGGATCAGCAGCAGCGATAGGAAGGCGAAGGCCATCGCCAGCAGCACCGTCCCGGCCAGCGGCGCGCCTGGGATGGTGATGCCCAGAGCCAGAGCGATCACCGCGCCCAGCGACGCGCCGGAGGCGACGCCCAGCGTGGAGCCGTCCGCCAGCGGGTTGCGCAAAAGGCCCTGCATCGCCGCGCCGCACAGCGAGAGCGCCGCGCCCATGAGCGCCGCGCACAGCACGCGCGGCAGGCGCACGCTCAGCACGATGCTGCCCAGCACGCCCGCCTCCGCCGCGCGGCCGTGCAGCGCGGCAAGCAGGATGCGCGCCGTCTCGCCCGGCGGCACAGGCACGCTGCCCACGCCGATGCACACAAGCATCGTCAGCGCCAGCACAAGGAGGGCCAGCGGCCACAGCAGTCTTTTCAGCGGCTTCATGATTCTTCTGAGTACCTCACCTTGTCAGCCATTCGCCGCATGCTCTTACCGCGGCGCTAGCCCATATTATACACAAAACCGGGGCGTTCATCAACCGCGCAAAAAGACCCGGACAGCATGCTGCCCGGGGCGGGATGGGAATGATTATTGCTGGTATAAGCCGGAGCGGTCGATGATCTCAGAGAAGCTGCAAAGATCAAATGCTCCCTCACCAATGCGTTCGACACTTTCTGGAATCATGAGTGTTCCTTGCATTCCGCTGCAGCAATAGAACGCGTCATTTCCAATGGCATTCACACCCTCCGGAATGGTTAAATCTCCAGTCAGACCGATACAGTAGGCAAACGCACCGCTTTGAATACTGGTTACACTTGCGGGAATAGTCAGTTCTCCGGACAGCGCAGTGCAATAGACAAATGCGCCGCTGCCAATGGTGGTTACTTCGTCCGGAATCACCAGCCTGCCCGACAAGCCTACGCAGTCAGAGAATACCCCTTCCTCGATGGATGTCAGATGAGCAGGCAAGGACAGCTCGCCCGTCAGGCCTCCGCAACCAGAAAACGCATATTCACCAATGCTCGTGACGCTGTCAGGAATGATCAGGTCGCCAGACAGGCCTGAGCAGCCGGCAAATGCGTTGGCACCAATTTCCGTAACGCTGTTCGGAATAACCAGTTCTCCCGACAAGCTGCTGCAGTGCTCAAATGCTTGATACTCGATGATATTCACGCTGTCAGGAATGATCAGGCTGCCGTTCAGGCCGCTGCATCCATCGAAAACACTGGATTCGATCACAGACAGGCCCTTTGGTATTGTCAGGTCTCCTGTGAAGCCGCTGCAATCTCTGAATGCTCTTCGCCCAATGCGTGTTACACTGTCCGGAATGATCAGCCTGCCCGTCAAGCCTGAGCAGCAATCAAAAGCGCCAACGCCAATGCTTGTTATCCCATCGGGAATAGTCAAGCTGCCTGTCAGATCATCATGCAACGCAAACGCATATTCTGCGATTTCACGAACTGGCAGGCCGTTGATTTCCGCAGGGATGAGGAGATTCAAATGACCTGAACCGGTATAACCGGTGATGACAGCGTATTGTGCGCCGGAAGCATCCTCCTGAATGTCATACCAATAGTCCGAAATCGGAGCTGCATCGGGATCCGGCTCAACCTCAATGCCCAGCTTTTGGCAGCGGATGAACGCATAGCTGCCCTCCGCCGCGACGGCAGTGAAGCCATCAGGGATACCCGCGAACGCATCCTCCTCGATTCTCGTGATGCTTGCAGGCAGATTGATCCGCGTCACCGCGCTCCCCTCGAATGCCCGGCTTCCGATCTCCTGTACGCCCTCGGGCAGCACAACCTGCGTCGCAGCTGTCCCCGCGAAGGCCTGCGCCTCGATCACCTTCAGGTCTGCCGGAAGCGCCAATGTGCCCTCGGCCAGCGCGCCCCCCGCGCACAGGGCGAGAATCAGCGCCGCAGCCAGCACAGCCATACGTCCTTTCTTCATCCTTGGTTCCCCCTTACTGATCCCCATGCCGCGAAGCATGACGAATCCCATATAACTGGTTCAATTGTATCATGTTGGCTGTACCCGGTCAATCCTCCGGGATGTGAATCAGCGGGAAAAGCGCCGCCGCGCCGAAGCTCCTGCGCTTCGATCGCGGCGGCATCCTGTGCGATTGTCCTTATGCGGCGGGGATCTCCTCCGCCTCGCCGGTGACGAACCGGTACAGCTCCCATGCGGCGTCCACCAGGCGCGGGCCGGGGCGGCTGATCATGTCGGGGTCGGCATTGAACACGCAGCCGCTCTGCACGGCCTTCAGCCCCTGCCAGCCCTCGCGGCTCACGATCTCCTGAACCGGGGTGGGGCCGTCGCCCCAGGCCATGGCGTTGGTCACGATGATGTCCGGGTCGCGGGCAAGCACCTGCTCCTCGGAGATCTGCGCCCAGCCCTGCACATCGGCAAAGGCGTTTGTGAGGCCGCAGATACCGGCCAGCTCCTCCATGAAGGTGCCGCTGCCCGCCGTCCACAGGCCGTATTGCAGCGGAGAGACCTCGAAGTACACGGTCTTGCCGGTCTGGCCGCAGCGCGCGGCGATGTCCGCGAAGGCCGATTGCATGTCGGCCACCAGCGCCCCGGCCTGCGCATCGCGCCCCATCAGCTGGCCGATCATGCGGATGGCGGCGTACACGCCCTCGATGTCGGTCGCGTCGCTGACCACGACGCGCACGCCGCTGCGCTCGAGCTGCTCAATCTGCTCGGGATTCTGCGCCATGTCGTTCATCAGCACCACCTGCGGCTGCAGGGCGAGGATTTCCTCGACGTTGGTGTTCGCGCCGGACTGCACCACCGGTCTGTCCAGAATGTCCGCCGGATAATCGCAGTATTCGCCGCGGCCCACGAGCGCGTCCTGTGCGCCCAGCGCGCAGAGGATTTCGCAGTCTGCCGCCGTCAGCGCCACGACGCGCGTGGCCGGCGCGTCCAGGGTGATCTCCCGACCGTGCATGTCGGTGATGGTGTCCGCCGCGGCGCAGGCCGTCGTCATGGCCAGCGCACACAGCATCAGCATGAGCTTTCGGATCATGTGGGTTCCCTCCCGTGTCAATCAGATCAAATGAACGGCGACTGCCGCGCTCCTTCCCTGCGCCCCTCGGGCCAAAAGAAAAAGCGTTCCGCCAATCGGGAACACGAAACAGAGCCGGTATCCGGCCCGATAGCATGTCCCACACCCAGGGGAATGATGGTTCGGTGTAAACAGGTCTCCCGGCTTGGCCTCATCCTACTGGCGCGCCTTCCCGCCCGGCTGGGCAGTGGCCTTGCTCGCGTTCGTCCGCTTCACGGTTACTGGGATAGCCCGGAAATTGCATCCGTGTTCCCATGACGCGTCCCGATCCGAGGGGACGCGCCGCGCCCTTGGGGCGCAGATACACCGGCTATTCATTTGTCGACCTTATTATACGGCCCGGCGCGCCGCGCGTCAACGGGTTTTGTATGGGCGGGAGAATGCGCAGAGGGCTGTCTGAAGCGTACTGGAATGCGCGAAAGAGGGCTTTAGCGGCGGAACAAGCGCGAAGCGAAAAAGGGTCAAGGGGCAATGCCCC
>JBJEYK010000233.1:0-20298 GCA_051886775.1 Candidatus Ventricola sp.
GCGCCCAGGCAGCGCACGCCCAGGCCCGGGCCGGGGAACGGCTGGCGATAGACCATGCCGTGGGGCAGGCCCAGCGCCTCGCCGACGACGCGCACCTCGTCCTTGTACAGCAGCTTGATCGGCTCGACCAGCTCCATCTTCATGTCCTCGGGCAGGCCGCCGACGTTGTGGTGCGCCTTCACGCCGTTGCTCTCCAGGATGTCGGGGTAGATGGTGCCCTGCGCCAGAAAGGCGATGCCGGAGAGCTTCTGGGCTTCTTCGTCGAAGACCTTGATAAACTCGCCGCCGATGATCTTGCGCTTGCGCTCCGGATCGGACACGCCCGCGAGCAGATCGAGGAAGCGGTCGGTTGCGTCGACGTAGATGAGGTTGGCGTCGAGCTGATTGCGGAAGACCTCGATGACCTGCTCGCTCTCGCCCTTGCGCATCAGGCCGTGGTTCACATGCACGCAGATCAGCTGCTTGCCGATCGCGCGGATCAGCAGCGCCGCGACGACGGAGCTGTCCACGCCGCCGGAGAGCGCCAGCAGCACCTGCTTGTCGCCGACCTGGCTGCGGACGGCGGCCATCTGCTCCTCGATAAACGCCTTGGCCAGCTCGGGGGTGGTGATGCGCGCCATGGTGTTGGGACGGATGTTGTTCATTGTCATTCACTCCTGCTTCTTCATCGTATTCATCATCGATCGATGAGGGATGGGACGCTGCTATTGTAGCATGCGCCGCACGGAAATGTAAAGGAGGCGGAGGGAGAAAGCGTGCCGGGGAGCCTTGGGCCGTTTGCCCGATGCCCGCAATCGCGTGATCGCTGACGGCGGCCTGGCGGCGGGGCGGGGCTGTCTATGCGCGGTCCGTCACGTCCACCATGCAAACATAGAAGACGGGGCGCCCGTTTTCGGTAAACGCCTTGCGCCCGATATCGTCGATCCTCCGAACTGCGCCATCCCTGCGCACGATCCGGTACTTCACCCGGTCGATGAAGTCCTCGGAATTGTAGATTTGCGTGGCGATATCCCTTTCGACGTCCTCAATGTCCTCCGGATGCACCATCGTTTTGAAGGAGCCGCCGACGAATTGATAGAATTCCATATAGTTCCGGCATCCGAAGAGGTGAATCAGGGCTTCGTCCGCATAGAAGATCCTTTCGTCGCCCTGCGCCTCATAGACCAGGCAGCCCATGGGATTCCCCGGCTTGCTGTATGCTGCCTTGAACTGATCGAACGGCTCGCAATCGCTGAAAATCTCATACCAGCGCTTGTAGATTTCCTTGTCCTCCTCCTGATTGGACAGCAGATATCCAAGCGTGTTGCGGAGCAGCTCAAGCTGAATGGGCTTGGCGATATGCCCGTTCATGCCAACACGGAAGGCCTGTTTCCTGTCCTCGTCAAAAGCGTTGGCAGTCATGGCGATGATGGGAATATCCGCCTTCTGCTTGTCCGGCAGCCTGCGGATCATCTGCGTGGCCTTGTAGCCGTCCATGTGGGGCATCTGAATATCCATCAGAATCAGGTGGTAATAGTCGGGCGCGGCTTTTTCGATCATGTCTACGCAGATGATGCCATCCTCCGCGCGCTCAACCAGGAAGCCCTCCTCCTTCAGAACCGTCATGGCGATTTCCGCGTTCAGCTCATTGTCCTCCGCCAGCAGAATGCGCTTGCCCACAAAATCCCCGATCCTGTATTCGTCGGAGCGCTCCGCAGGCGGCCTGGTATCGGCTTCATCTGCGATTCGGTGCGACAGGGTCAGCGTGAACCTCGTGCCCCTGCCCAGCTCGCTCTCCACCTCAATGGAGCCGCGCATCAGATCGACCAGCTTCTTGACGATGGGCATGCCCAGGCCGGTGCCCGCCACCTTGCTCTCCGTGCTGGTCCGCTCCCGCGAAAACTCCTCAAAGATGTGGGGCAGAAAGTCCTCGGACATGCCGATGCCCGTGTCCTCAATGACCGTCTGATAGACGGAATACCCGGGACGGTCCGAGGGAAGCTCCGTCAGCGTCATCGAAACGGATCCCCCGGAGGGCGTGTATTTCACCGCGTTGCTCAGGATATTCAGGAGAATTTCCCGCAGCTTGGTCTTGTCGATGTAGGCGTCCGGATGCGTGATCTGAATATGGCTTGTGAAGGTGATGCCCTTGGCCCTGATCTGCGCCTCGAACAGCGCGGAGAGCGCCTCCCAGAACGCATACACATTGTTGGCGGTTTCGTCCAGAATGACCTTGCCGCTCTCGATCCGGGCCATTTCCAGGACGTTGTTGATGAGCGACAGCAGAAAGTCGTTGGCCGTCTCGATCTTTTCGACATAGCTCTGCGCCAGCGCCCTGTCATCCAGGTGCTTTTTGAGCAGCTCGGTATATCCGATGATCGCATTCATCGGGGTGCGGATATCATGGGACATGTTGAACAGGAAGGCGCTCTTGGCGCTGCTGGCCACCTCCGCCTTTTTCAGCGCCTCCGAGAGCAGGTGGTTCTGCGCCTGCTGCTCCTGCAGGCGATTCTCGCGCTCCCGCTCCACCAGCTCTGTGGAGCGCCAGATCACCAGGATCAGCATCAGCCCCACAATGGCCAGATAGAGCAGCACCAGGAGCAGCTCCTTGCCCAGGCCCTTGTTGACCTCGCTTTGCAGCTCTGAAACGCCGATGAGATAGCTTCTGTATGCCTGGAACGCACAGTAGGACGGCTCCCCCAGAATATGGGCGGCGACATGCTGGATACCGCCTTCGCCGCGCGGCAGGGGCGGGCAGCCCAGCTCGGCAAGCGTCCTGCCGGCCAGCTCCTGCTGATTGGAGCCGAGGATGACGCCCGTCTCCCGGTCTGCGATATAGACGGTCACCCCCTGAGCGACGAGCATGCCGGCTGTCAGGTAGGGGATCTCGTTCCTGCGCATGGCCTCCAGCAGCCGGGTAGGCTCCAGCCCCACCTGAATCAGGCCCTTTTCATCCTCCCGCCACACCATCGCATACATCATCGGCTTCGCCTCCGCCGTATTCGGCGTGACATCCTGGCAAAGCGAGAGGGAGCGGTCCTCCAGCATGGGCTTGAAGAAGCCCATCTGCTCTCCCGAATCAAAGCTGTATCCGTAGTATTCCGGGTTGGTTCCGCCATAAATGGCGCCCGACAGGTCGAACAGGTGCAGCTCGTCCACCTGCAGGAAATCGGCGATCTTCTTCAGCTCGCCGGCATCCGTCTCCAGCTCGGGATTGCGTTCCACGATATACGACGCCGCTTTCGCGCGGATGATGTAGTCGTCCTTCAGGGAAGCCGCAAGCTCCGCCTCGTCCGCCTCGTTTTTGGCCAGCAGCTCCTCGACGTTGCTGAGCAGGACCTCGGCGGAGCGCTCGGCGCCGCGCTGTTTTTCGTTCACCTGAAGCCGGTACTGCATGAAAAAGAGCATGGCCATGATGACCGCAATCAGGGCGGCTGTTGCGATCCGGAACCGGATCCGGCTCGGTTGACTGTTCGTTAAAGCAGTGCGCATCCGCTTTCACCCCTGCCTTTTCTCCTTTGCTGCTCAGGCTGGCATGCGCCGGGCCTGACGGGCATGCGCGTTCCGCTTGCGCGCAGAACGGGTCTGCCCGGGATTTATGGAAACCGCACAACATCTATTATCTTCAGTATATCATACTGCCTTTTGTTCGACAATACGAAATCCGCGCGGCGCGATCGTTCTTTTCCATCGTTCTTTTCCATCATTCTTTTCCATCGATCTTTTCCGCCGAAAGCGGCTTTGGAGGCCAAGTGGCTCTTGCGCTGCCGCGCGTTTTGTGATATGACAATTTCAGGCGGATAAGACCGCGCGCCGGCCGCGATTCTGCCCGGCAGGCCGCGGCGAAAAAACGGAGGAATGGCTCGACGGAGCCGGGGGAAGGGGTTTGCCTTGATGACCAAGAGCCTGAACAAAAGAATGCTTGTCCTTCAGATCGCCCTGGCTGTCACAGCGGCGCTGTGCATCGGCTACGGCGTATACCGCGAGGAAGTGGATATTGTGCTGGACAAGGCGGTCAATATCTGCTTTGAGTGCATCGGACTGGGGTGAGCCGCTTATGAAGATCAAACAGAGCGTCCGGCGCAAGCTGATTCAGATCGCGGCCTTCGGGCTGTCCAACGCGCATGTGGGCAACCTCGCCAAGGGCAGGATTTACACGGGGCCGTGGAAGCAATTCTGCAATCCGGGCCTGAACTGCTACTCCTGCCCGGCGGCCTCCGTGTCGTGCCCCATCGGCGCGCTGCAGGCGGTGACCGGCTCGATGGATTTCAGCTTCAGCTTCTATGTGGTGGGCTTCCTGCTGGCCGTGGGCGTGCTGCTTGGCCGCCTGGTGTGCGGCTTCCTGTGCCCGTTCGGCCTGCTGCAGGAGCTGATTCACAGGATTCCCTCGCCCAAATTCAGGCTGCCCGGCTGGCCGCGCTTCCTCAAGTACGTCATCCTGGCGGTCTTTGTGGGCATCCTGCCCGTGGCTGTGACCAACTTCATGGGCGTGGGCGATCCGGCGTTTTGCAAGTACATCTGCCCCTCCGGCACGCTGCTGGGCGGCATCCCGCTGGTGACCGTCAACGAGAATCTGCGCCAGATGCTCGGCGCGCTGTTCAGCTGGAAGATGCTCCTGCTGGCCGCCACGCTGGTGGGCTGCGTGCTGGTCTACCGCTTTTTCTGCAAGGTCATCTGCCCGCTGGGCGCGATCTACGGTGTGCTCAACCGGGTGAGCCTGTATCACCTGGAGGTGGATGAGCAAAGGTGCGTGCACTGCGGCAAGTGCGCGCGCATCTGCAAAATGGATGTGAACCCCGTGCTCGCGCCGGACTCGGCGGAGTGCATCCGCTGCGGCGCGTGCGCGGCGGCCTGCCCGACGGGGGCCATCCGCATCGGCTTCGGCCTGCGCAGGGCCAAGATGGCGCCGGAAAAGCCCGCCTCGACCTGCGCCGCCTGCGGCATCTGCGATGGCAGCGCTTGCGCGGGGTGCGATGCGCACAGGGATTCTGCCTGAGCGACGCCCCTGCGTGCGGGATGAGTCAGCCAGCGGCCAGGCAGGACATGCCCGTCGCGGCATTTCCTGATTGGCGCATACCCCGCAATGGAGCTTTTTGCGGGGCTTATGCTTTTATCCGAAGGCCGGGGCTTGCATCCTCCGCCCCAAACGGGTATGATGGTGACAGAGAACAGCCCGGTGAGGCCGGAGAGGAGCAAGGCAGTGAACTCCATCTATGTGACGTTCGGCGCGCTGGAAATCTGTGCGGCCATCTTCATGTGCGTGCTGCTGATCGGCTCGGCCATCGGGCGGCAGTATAAGGAGCCGCGGGACAAGCTGCTGCTGGCCATGATGCTGTCGAGCAGCGTCATGATGGTATGCGATGCGCCGATCTGGTTCCTGCATTATCAGCCCAGCCCGGCGAATGTGGGCCTGCTCAAGTATCTGGCGCTGATCGTCGACGTGCTCAGCTTTGCGGAGGCGGCGCTCTATGCGTATTTCCTGACGGCCTGCGTCGCGCTGAAGGCTGCGGTGACCAGGCGCTTTGCGCGCGCCATGCTCGCGCTTTGCGCGCTGGGCGCAGCTACGTGCGTGGCATGTATGTTCAGCGACGCGTACCTGTGGTACGATGAAGCGGGCGTCATGCAATACGGGGTGCTCTACCCGTATTTTGTCCTGTACTCCTTCGTGCTGCTGATGGCGGAGACGGTGTATCCGCTGTGCTATATCCGCTCGCTTGGCGCGGGCAGAGCGGCCATGCTGGTCTGCTTCAGCCTGATCGTGCTTCTGGCTGTGCCGCTGCAGATGGAGATGGAAACCGTGCCCATCCTGATGGCGTTCGCCCTGGCGCTGACGATGATCTACGCGGTGACCCACGGCGAGATGGGCCTGCGCATGGCGGTGCAGAAGCAGCAGCTGCTCAAGGCGCAGCTGGAAAACGAGCAGGCCCGCGTCCGCGTGATGCTCAGCCAGATTCAGCCGCATTTCATGTTCAATGTGCTCAATACGATCTACCACCTGTGCGAGATGGACGCAGGGCGCGCGCAGCAGGCGGTGGGCGACTTTTCCGAATACCTGCGCGGCAGCATCGGCGCGCTGCGGCGCAGCGAGCCGGTCCCCTTCGAGACGGAGCTTGGCAACGTCCGGAGCTATCTCTCCCTGGAAAAGCTGCGCTTTGAGGAGGAGCTTCACATCGTTTACGACATCCGGACGACCGCCTTCATGCTGCCGATGCTGACCGTGCAGCCGCTGGTTGAGAATGCCGTCAAGCACGGCATCTGCAAAAAGCCGGGCGGCGGCACGCTGGAGATCGCCGCCTATGAGCGGGAGCAGGCGTTTGAAATAGCCGTGACCGACGACGGCGTGGGCTTCGATCCCGACGCCCGGGCGCAGGACGACGGGCGCGAGCACATCGGCATTTCCGCCACCAGGCAGCGGCTGCGGGAGATGTGCGGCGGCACGCTGACGATCGTCAGCGTGCCTGGCGCAGGCACGCGCGCTGTCATCTGCATTCCGAAGGAGAAGCCGAAGGAGGGGTGGGCATGAGGATCATCGCCGTGGATGACGAGCGCATCGCGCTCACGGGGCTGGAGCTGGTGCTCAGCAAGGTCGTCCCCCAGGCGGACATCGCGGCCTTCCGGCAGGCGAAGGAGGCGCTGGCGTACGCTTCCCAGGCGCCGGCGGACGTGGCCTTTCTGGATGTGCGGATGCAGGAGATGGACGGCATTTCCCTGGCGGAGCGGCTCCAGGCGACGAACCCCGCCATCAACATCATCTTTGTGACGGGCTATGACGAGTATGCCCGCGAGGCGATCAGCCTGCACGCCAGCGGCTACATCACCAAGCCGGTGACGCCGGAAAAGGTGCGCGCTGAGCTGGAGGCGCTGCGCTTCCCGGTGGCTGTCAAGGACAAGCCGCTGCTGCGCGTGCAGTGCTTCGGCAATTTCGAGGTGTTCACCCCGTCGGGCGAGCCGCTGCATTTTTCGCGCACGAAGGCCAAGGAGGCGTTCGCCTACCTCGTGTACAAGCGCGGGGCGAGCTGCACCTCGCGCGAGGTGGCGGCGGTGCTCTTTGAGGATGCGCCCTACGATGAGAAGCAGCAGGCGTACTTTCAGCAGATTGTACACTCGATGATGAAGTCGCTGCGGCACGCGAGGGCGGAGAGCGTGATCATCAAGCGATACAAGTCCATGGCGGTCAACCCCGAGGCGCTCGACTGCGATTTCTACCGCCACATGAAGCCGGGGGCCGCTTCGGCGCCCTTTATGGGGGAGTTCATGGCGCAGTACGATTGGGCGGAGGAGATGGTCGGCTATCTGGGCGGCGCGTGAGGCGCAGCCGGGAGAGGCCGGGCCGCCGGCATATGGGCAACATCCTGCTTGCAGGCATTTCAGGGACGGAGGCGTGAGGAACAAATGAACACAATCAGGCGATGGGCAGCTCTTTTCATCCTTCTGGCGGCGCTGTGCGCGGCATCCGGGGCGCTGGCGGTTCCGGCGTTTCCGGGTCTTTTGCAGCTGCTGGATGAGGCGACGGGCGAAACCGTGCCGGGCTATCTGTGCGGCGACGAATTCTTCTCCTACCGGACGGACGAGCAGGGGCATGTCGTCGTCACGGATGAGCTGGGCTGCCTGCGCTATGTGATCCGGGACGGCAGAGGCTATGCGCTGGGCGGCTACCTCATCGCGGAAAACGGCGACACGGCCATCGGCGGCGTGCCCGCGCTGGACGGGGACGAGGGGCTGGAGAGCGCCCTGCGCGCGCTGGAGCAGGAGATTGAGGCGTCCCGCCCCGCGCTCTTTGACGAGGGGGACGACGGGTATTCCCCGCTTTCCGGCGCCTATGACTACAACGATCCGGCCAACAACGACGCGCTGCGCGGCAAAATGAAGCGGTATTCCACCTATCCCGAGCCCGAAGACTATACCGGGCGGCAGGGCGACTCCATTCCGCTGCTGCTCATCCGCGTGAATTACAGCGATGTGCAGTGCTGCTTTACCGAGACGCAGTGGAGCAGCCAGATCTTCGACGAAAGCAAGGGCCTTCCCGCCTTTTACAGGGAGAATTCCGACGGCCAGTTTGCCTACCGCAGGGCGGCTGAACAGGGCGGTACCGCCAACGACGGCGTGGTGACGGCGGAGCTGCCCATCGCTTGCCCGAAATACAGCAGCGCGACCAGAGCCCTGATACCGGGCGTCTACCATGGCAAGGATGGCAGGGAATACGCCATCGGCGACGTGCCGACGCTCTTTGCCTACGCCGTGGCGGCGGTGGAGGACAAGGTGGACTTTGCCGCCTACGACACGAACGGCGACAAGCGCATCGACCCGACGGAGCTGGCCATCATGATCGCGCTGCCGGGCCTGAACGCCTCCGTGGACGGCTGGGATCAAGCAGACGGCAACCCGGGCGGGTGGCCGCACAGCTCGGTCATCTATCGCGAGTGGCTCGACGCGCGCGGCGATACCCAGTACGATATCTTTCGCCTTCAGGTGGACGGCGTCGAGGTGTACAAGTACACGATGACGGTGGAAAACGCGGGCGCGCCGGCGACGGGCATTGCATTTAAAGATGTATACGACTACTATACCCACAAGGGCACGCCCGTGATGACGCCCATAGGCACCGCGTGCCATGAGCTGGGGCACGACCTGGGCCTTGCCGACCTGTACAACACCGGCTTCGGCAGCACCCGGCAGAACGTCAACGGCATGAGCCTGATGAGCCTTGGCAGCTGGGGCTACAGGCCGGGGGAGATCCCCGGCACGACGCCCACGCACATCGACCCGTACAGCAAGATCTATCTGGGCTTCTACAAGGCCGACAAGCTGATGGCCGACGGCCGATACAGGCTCGCGCCCGCGTCGGATTCGCACCAATACAGCATCCTCAGGATCCCCACGAGCGACCCCAAGGTGTACTATCTGGTGGAGAACCGCCAGTTCAGCGGCTTTGACAGCGGCTTGTACTACGAGTCTGCACGCGCCCTGCGCTACCCTCAAACGGACTTTGAGGGCGGGCTGGTCATCTGGCGCATCGACGAGCATGTGCTGCGGACGGCGTGGAGCGACAATACCCCCAACAACACCGACGGACGATACGGCATCATGCCGCTGTCTTTCTTCGACGACCCGCAGCTGCTCACGCTGCCGACGTATCCCTCGGCAGGCTCGCCCTTCCTCAAGCTCGGCATGACGCCCGCGGCGCTGACCTCCGGCCACCGCAGCATCACGCTTGAGCCGGTCAGCCGGGACAGCGACGGCACGATCACCCTCGTGGTGGACGGCTATATCGAGCCGGACGTCCCGCAGACGGGCGACGCCTCCCGCCTCGAGCTGTGGCTGGGCCTGCTGTGCGCCTGCGCCGCGCTGCTGGCGGCGCTTGGCCTTGGTCGCAGCCGGCTGGCCAGGCGGAGAGCGTGAGGGGGCTAAGGACAAACGTCGAAACCCCTTGCGTTTGCAGAGCCGGCGCCGAAGCCCTGCCGGCGCGAAGAAGGGATGAACCACCCTCGGGTGGATAGATGGATATCAGAAAGGAGCTACGACATGAAAAAGACCCTGCTCGTCACCGCGATGCTGCTGCTGTGCCTGATTCTTCCGGCCGGCGCCAGCGCAACCACCATGTACGTCAAGACCCCGAAGGGCGGCGCCGTCAGCGTGCGCCCGGAGCCGAGCACCGACGCCGGCTATGTCGCCAAGCTGCCCTACGGCGCTTCCGTGGAGGTGCTTCAGAACGAGGGCACCTGGACGGCGGTTGATTGGCCCGGCTGGAGCCAGCCGTGCTACATCCAGTCCCGCTATCTGGTCTCCAGCTATCCGGGCAGCAAGCCGGCGGGCACGCAGACGGGCGCCTCCGACAAGGGCGCGGCCAGCATCGCCGACGTCGATTTCAAGTCCTTCCGGCTGGTGGATCCATACTATGTCTATGTCCAGGCGAGCCACGTCGGCGGCTATGTGAACCTGCGCTGGGCGCCGAGCATGGATGCGGCGGTGGCGCAGCGCGTCAACGACGGCTCCGAGCTGCGCGTCATCGCCGAGGGGCGCGGCTGGTATCAGGTGATGGACGAGCGCAGCGGCTATGTCGGCTTCATGCGCAGCAGCTTCCTCGTCCGCTATGACGACGAGTCCTGATGAACGACGAACGGATTGAGGAGGACAGTTCACGATGAAAAAGTGCTTTGCGATGCTGCTCGCGGCCCTGATGCTGCTGAGCTGCGGCCTTGCGGAGGATCAAGCGGATGAGGTGATGACGGACGAGAACGCCGTCTACATCGATTTTGACATCCGGATGGACAAGCTGCCCGAGGGCTACACCTACTATACCGAGGAGGCCGGCGGCAGCCTCTTTGCGGTCTTCTACAAGGAGGATGAGCGCCACGAGGCGGACAAGACCGCCCCGGCGATTTACGTCTCCGTCGCGCACGCCGATGATTTCAGCGGCATCACGCTCAATATGGATGTGAGCGACGAGCAGCTGCTCGAGATCGAGGAAAAGCTGGCCGCCGACTACAACGACCCGAGCATTGAAATCCGCCAGACCGATTACGGCACCAAGGTGATCTGCATCACCGAGAACGACGCCCAGACCGACTACGCCGACCTGCTCACCATCTGGAACGGCTACTTTATCACGGTCGGCCTCCAGAAGACGGAGCAGATCGTCGACGAGGATATGGATCTGGCCCTTCAGATTGTCAGCGATCTGTGGATCGTGGAGAGGTGAGAAGCCCCCGGGGCGGGATGAACGACACATATGCGACGAAGGAGGGGAATTGACGTGCGAAAGAAGACGGCGATCCTGCTGCTTTTGCTGGCGGCGACGCTGCTTTGCGCGGCGGGGGCGTCTGCCTCGGTGAGCTTCGACAAGCTGCCCGCAACAGCCACCTGCGATTGCGGCGAATCCGGCGAATTGAAGTATATCGACACCGAGCCGACCTGTACCGAGCAGGGCCTGGCTGTCTATGCCTGCCCGAACTGCGTGGTGAATCTGGTGAAGATCAAGGCGCTGGGCCATGACTGGCGCAAGGCGTCGGTCGATCAGCCGACCTGCACCCACAGCGGCCTGAAGACGAGCTACTGCAACCGCTGCGGGGAGATCAAGTCCGATAAGCTCAAGGCCCTCGGCCACGATTACGGCAAGTGGCGTACCGTCCGGGAAAAGACCTGCACCCGCGACGGCCTGCGCAAGCGCACCTGCGACCGCTGCGGCCATGTGGATGAGGAGGTCATTCCCGCCAGCCACAGCTGGGGCGCCTGGACGATTCTGTCGCAGCCCACCTGTACCGAGACCGGCCTGAAGACCCATCACTGCAGCGACTGCGGCCTGGACAGCGACCGTACGATCTCCGCCCTGGGCCACAAGTGGACCAAGTGGAAGCAGACCCTCGCGCCCACCTGCACGGAAACCGGCGAGCGCCGGCGCAGCTGTACGCGCTGCGGCGGCGAGGATGTGCAGAGCGTCAAGGCGCTGGGCCATCGCTGGGGCAAGTACACGGTGACCCTGCGCGCGGGGTGCGAAACGCCGGGCGAAAAGACCCACACCTGCTCCCGCTGCAAGAGCAAGGAGGCTGTGGAAACAGCTCCGGCCGGCCATAAGTGGGGGAAGTCCGCCATCACGCTGCGCGCCACCTGCACCGAAGCGGGCGAAAAGACCTACACCTGCACCAAATGCCGCGCAAAGAAGACGGAGCCGACGAAGCCGCGCGGCCACAGCTGGGGCAAGTGGGTCGTTTCCGAGCGCGCCACCTGCGAGGAAAACGGCGCCCGCGTGCGCAAGTGTGCCCGCTGCAAGGCGCAGGATACCCAGCAGACCGATCCGCTGGGGCATAAGTGGGGCAAATGGAGAACCGATAAGGCCGCGACCTGTGAGGAAAGCGGCATCCGCGAGCATACCTGCCTGCGCTGCAAGCAGATCGGCTACGGCGAAATCAAGGCGCTGGGCCACACCTTTGGCCCGTGGAAGACCGACCAGCAGACCGGCGAGGTCTATCACACCTGCAAGACCTGCAAGCTTCGGGAGCCGCAGACGACCCTCTGAGCCGGTGCGCTCAGGCGGAGACCGCGGCCCGGTGTGAGGTATTCTCCGCCGTCAGAACGCGCCTTCGATGCCGAAAAGCATCGAAGGCCGTCTTTCCTTTGGGGGAAGTGTCGCCCGCAGGCGGCGGATGAGGCTTCATACGCTGCGAAGCGGCGGGAGATGACCTCGTCCGCCCCGGCTTCGCCCGGCCGGCGGGCATCACCCGCTATTCCGTGCCCGATATCCTGACCAACTGCACAACGCCTACTGTGCCGCCGACGGTGCACAGGCTGTTGCGGCCATTCGTCAGCACAAACGGCAGCGGGAAATCCGCTTCCTGACAGGTCGTTCCATAGGGTACCTTGATATGCTGCATGCTCGTTCCTCCCCTGGTGTTTTGGGCCGTATTTCATATAGATTCTGATCCTGCTATACGGCGCGGAGGCTGCGCTGCATCCTATCCGGTTCTCATCGGATTCATGAGCAAATGCTTATCGTATGCTGGCAATCCGATCCATTTGGGTGTATAGTGATGGGGAACATTCAACAATCAAACCGACAGACAGAAAAGGAGAAGCGCTATGAAAAAATGGTTAGCTGTCCTGCTGATCGCGACGCTTGCGCTCTTTGCGCAGAGCGCCGCCGCACAGGAGACGCTCGCGTCGGGCGACGAGCTGTGCGGCTTTACGGTCACACAGGTTGTCCACAACGAGCAGTATGATCTGGACTTTGTGCACATGCAGCACCAGAAGACCGGCGCGCTGCTGGTGTACATCCCCTGCGAGGATACGGAGCGCAGCTTCACCGTGTCCTTCCGCACGCCTGCGGAGAACGACAAGGGCATCCCGCACGTCTACGAGCACAGCACGCTGGGCGGCTCCGAGAAGTACCCGGATCCCTCGCTGTTCTTCTCGATGGTCAACCAGACCTACAACACCTGGCTCAACGCAGCCACCTATATTTCCAACACGACGTTTGATGTCGCCTCGCTCTCCGAGGAGCAGCTGCTCGCCTTCGCGGACTACGTCGTCAACGGGCTGTATCACCCGACGATCATGACGGACGAGCGCACGATGATGCGCGAGGCGTACCGCTACGAGCTGACAAGCGAGGACGCGCCCCTGACGCTGACGGGCACGGTGTACTCCGAAATGCAGGCGCACACCAGCCCACTGGTGCTCTCCCAGGTGCGCGCGATGAAGATGGAGTACCCGGGCAGCCGGTTTGCAGCGTTCAACGGCGGCGATCCCGACGTGATCCCGGAGATGACCTGGCAGGAGCTGAAGGACTTCCACGACAAATACTACCACCCCTCCAACTCGCTGACCGTGCTCTACGGCAAGCTGGATCCCGAGCCGTTCCTGCAGCTGATCGACGCGGAGATCAGCCGGTATGACCGGCAGGAGATCGCCCTCACCGACGACGGCTATACGCCCATCTCCGGCTATGTGGAGGTGAAGGAGACGATCCCCGTCTCCGCGGATTCCCCGAAGGAAGCCTACATCTACTACGCCATCCCGCTGAGCGGCGCGACGGAGCATGAGATGGACGTGCTGCATCTGTACAGCTCCATGTACATCACGGACGGCTCGCCGATGTACGAGCTGTTTGCCCGGGAGCTGCCCGAGGCCACCGTCTACCTGAGCCTGGACATGGATCCTGACCCGATGCTCTGCTTCTATGTGCTGGGCGCCCAGGAGGAGCAGGCAGACAGGGTGCGCGCGCTGCTGGAGGAGGGCATCGCCCTCACTGCCGAGCAGGGCGTGGACGGCGAGATGATGAAGGCCGCCGCCACCGCTACCCGGCTCCAGATGATCCAGGCGCGCGAGAACAATCACAAGGGCGTCGACATCGCTGCGGAGATTGTCGTGGCCTGGGGCCCGCAGGGCGACGAATTCGCCTATGTCGCGAATGACCGCCGCAAGGCCGATGTGGCCGCTCTGGCGGACGCCGAGGCGCTGCGCAGCCTCGCCGAAACGTGCCTGAAGGATCCTGAGACCTGCGCCTATGGCGTCTACGTCACCGCCCCCGGCGAGCTGGAAAAGAAGAACGCCGCCCAGGAGGCGCGCCTTGCGCAGATGAAGGCGGATATGACCGACGAGGAGCGCGCCGCGCTCATCGCGCGCACGAAGGACTTTGCCGAGTGGACGGAGGCCAACGCCGCCAGCTCGATGATCGACGCCGTAAAGGTCGTGGACGCGCAGTCGCTGCCGGAGGAGATCGTCCGCTATGAGGCGGAGGAGACCGTGCAGGACGGCGTGCGCGTCATCCGCGCGGACGTCGATTCCGACGAGCTGGTCAGCGTGCAGCTGGTGTTCACGGCGGACAACGTGCCCTACGAGCAGTACGACGCGTTTGACGCGTACATCCAGCTCATCGGCTCGATCGACACGCAGCACTACACCACCGATGCGCTTACCACGGCGGTGCTGGCCGTCAGCACGGGCATGAGCATCGAGCGCGACACGCTCATGACGCAGGACGGCGGCTTCAGGCCCGTGGTGAAGGTGGGCTGGGACTGCCTGCCGGAGAATCTGGACGCCTGCTTTGATCTGGCGCGCGAGCTGCTCTTTAGCGCCGACACGAAGGACGTGACCAACGCGCGCCTGGCGCTCACCACCACCAGCCAGATGGTCTCCCTCTACATGGCGATGGATCCTTCGATGATGCTGACGATCATGCTGCCGGGCTATACCAGCGACGCAGGCCGCTTCGATGCGCTGCCCTGCATGGGCGACCGGTTCACGCAGTCCATGGAGATGGGCAGCTGGAGCGACGAGGCGCTGGGCGCGCTGCTCGAGAGCGGCCAGGCGCTGCTGGAGGACGCGATGCGCGTGGAAAACCTGACGGTCTGCTCCGTCGGCTCCAGAGAGAACAACGACAAAGCAATCGCCGCGGGCCTTGCGCTGGCCGGCGAGCTGAGCGCCGAGCCGGGCGTCCACTACGATTACGCTGCGCTGATGGAGGAGCTGCCCCAGAGCATCGCCTTCCCGATGGACATCGACGTGGGCTACAACGCGATGGCCGTGTCGTTTGCGGGCAGCCCGTACCAGAACACCGGCAAGCTGCAGGTCTTTACCCAGATGGTCGAAAACAAGGTGCTCGTGCCCGAGCTTCGCTTCAAGAACGCCAGCTACGGCGCCGCGCTGCAGGCAGGCAGAACCGGCATGCTGGTGTACAGCTACCGCGACCCGAAGCTGGAGGAGACCTATGCGCTCTGCCATCAGCTGGGCGATATGGTGCGCAATCTGGAGCTGACGCAGGAGGACGTGAACGGCTTCATCGTCAGCGTGTTCTCCGGCCTGTCCATGCCGATGGGGCCGATGACCGGCGGCGCGAAGGCCGTGGACGACAAGCTGAATGGCCGCGATTCCTTCGCCGACAAGCTGCGCTACATGCGCGAGGCAAAGCAGACCACGGTCGAGGACATTCACGCGCTGGCGGACATCCTGGACTGGATGGATGCGCATGGCGCGCGCATTTCGGTGCACAGCCAGAGGCTTATCCAGCAGAGCAGCGGCATGTTCGACGTGACGGACGACTGCCTTATGTTCTCCACGGGCGACATGGGCGACTGGGCGGAGGAAGACGCACAGGGCGAAGCGCCCGGCGAGGAGCCTGCCGGGGAGCAGCCCGCCGCCTGAGTGCGGGCATACGAATGAATGCTCGCATCTGACGGGCGGCTCATAAGAACGCCATTATGAATTGTATATGGAAATCAGTATTTGCATTATGGGCAACCCTATATTATCATATTCTTATCCAAAGCGCGAGAAGAAGCGCGCTTTCTCTTGTGAGGTTTCGCGTTACACCTGACGCCGTAACTTGAGCCGGCGAAGACCGGCTTGGGAAATAAAAGGAGGTTTTTCACCATGAAGAAGCTCGTAAGTCTCGTCCTCGCGATTGTCATGCTCGTGGCGGTCGCCGCTTGCGCCAGCGCCGAATTCAAGTTCGAGCGCAAGATCGATCTCGTCTGCCCGTGGGGCGTCGGCGGCGGCGCTGACTCCACCCTGCGCCCGATGGCTTCCCTGCTGCAGGACATCCTCGGCGTTCCGGTTGAGGTTGTGAACGTGGAAGGCGGCTCCGGCGTCAACGGCGTGGAGTACACCTACAAGCAGCCGGCTGACGGCTACACCTTCATGCTCGGCACCCAGTCCCTCTACATCCAGGACATGCTGGGCAACACCTCGATGAACTTCAAGGAGGAGTTCCAGTGCGTGGACGTGCTGGTGCACTCCATCAACGCGATCGTCGCCTCCAAGATCTCCATGGACAAGTTCGGCGCCACCAACTGGGCTGAGCTGCAGGCCTACATCGCCGAGCATCCGTTCGAGGTCTCCGTCGCGATGCTGACGGCCACCGGCGTGGACGGCGCTTCCCTGGCGCAGGCCACCGAGGGCCTCGACCTGCTGGAGATCCCGTACTCCTCCGGCTCCGACGCGAACTCCGCGCTCGTGGGCGGCCACTGCGACCTGTACGTCTGCGGCTGGGACGACATCGCGGGCCTGATCGAGTCCGGCGACATCATCCCGATCCTGGCGCTGTGCGAGAAGCGCATGTCCATCGCGCCCGACCTGCAGTGCTCCGTGGAGAACGGCATCAACTCCGTGATGGGCCCGTGGCGCGGCATCTTCGCCAAGGCCGGCACCCCGCAGGAGGCCATCGACACGCTGGTCGCCGCCATCGAGCAGGCCAAGCAGTCCGATACCTGGAAGGAGTTCACCCACAACGCTGCGTATGACGAGCGCCCGATCCCGGCTCCGGGTGAGGAGACCGTCACCTTCTGCCAGAACGAGTACAAGGATCTGCACGACTACATGGTCGAGCAGGGCACCCTCGTGAAGGACTACGAGGATCTGAAGTAATCAGGATAAGCCTGACAGATCTTGACAATTGAAAGGGGAAGAGGGGGAGATTCTCCCTCTTTCCTAAATCAAAAAGGAGTTGCGGCACTGTGTTTGAACTGATTATCAACATTCTGCTCTTCATCTTCCTTGGCTTCACATACTTCACGCATGTGCTGGAGGCGGCGGTCCCCGCGAAGGTGGCCAAGAACCCCTTCGTCCTTCAGCCGGATGTGTGGCCCAAGACGATCATCGTTCTGCTGGAGATCTGCCTGATCATCAACATCATCCAGATCATCCGCAAGAACAAGGGCAAGGAGGACTTCACCATCGGCGCCTTCCTTGCCAGCATTCCGAGCTTCCTCAAGAGCAAGCAGTTCCTGGGCATCGTGATCATGGTGGCCGCGTCCCTGCTGCTGGAGCCGCTCGGCTTCATGGTGACTTCGGTGCTGGTGCTCTTCTTCTATGGCCTGCTGCTGGGCCAGAGGAACGTTGTGCAGCTGGTCATCGCCTCCGTGTGCATCACGCTGGTGCTTTACATCGTCTTCAACGGCATGCTGAGCGTCAACCTGCCGCGCGGCACGATCGGCTTCCTGCGCAACTTCGCGCTGTGGATGGAATCCATCATCGGCGCGGTCAAGAGTATCTTTTAAGTGAGGAGGCAGAATTATGGGTATGGGTGAACTTCTCGCCTCCGGCCTGGCGGCGGTATTCAATCCCGGCATGTTCTTCATGGTCTGCGTGGCCATCGTTCTGGGCACGATCTTCGGCGCGCTGCCGGGCGTGTCCGCCACGATGGCGGTCGCTCTCGGCCTGACCTTTACCTACACGATGGAGCCGATTCCGGCTATCGTCTTCCTGACGGCGATCTACTGCTCGTCCATCACCGGCGGCTCGATCACGGCCATCCTGTTTAAGATCCCGGGCGTGCCGTCCTCCGCACCCACGACGTTTGACGGCTATCCCATGGCGCAGCGCGGCGAGGCCGGCAAGGCCCTGGGCGTGGCGCTGCTGGCCTCGGCCATCGGCGGTCTGGTTTCCGCCGTCGCGATGTTCCTGCTGTCCCAGCCGCTGACCAAGGCGGCGCTCCAGTTCGGCCCGAGCGACCTGTTCGCCGTGACGTTCATGGGCCTGTCCATCCTCACCTGCCTGGACAGCGACCACATCCTCACCTGCGTCATCTCCGGCCTGCTGGGCCTGCTGCTGGCCTGCGTCGGCCAGGACAAGATGTACGCCGTGCAGCGCCTGACCTTCGGCAGCCGCAACCTGCTGGCCGGCATCGACATGATCCCGGTGCTCATCGGTCTGTTCGCGGTGACCGAGGTCTTCAAGCAGACCGACCCGAAGAAGAAGCGCATCTCCGCCGAGGACGGCGTCACCGGCGGCAAGGTCAACACCAAGATGCCCTCCCTCAAGGAGCTGTGGGACATCAAGTGGACGATGCTGCGCTGCTCCGTGGTGGGCACCGTGGTCGGCATCCTGCCGGGCGCCGGCGCGACGATCGCGTCCTTCATGTGCTACACGATGGAGACGAAGCTCTCCAAGCATCCGGAGAAGTTCGGCACCGGCATCATCGACGGCATCGCCGCCTCCGAGGCCTCCAACAATGCCGCGACCGGCGGCGCCATGGTGCCGCTGCTGTCCCTGGGCATCCCGGGCGGCAACGCCGCTGCGGTCATGATGTCCGCGCTGACGCTCAAGGGCGTCCAGCTTGGACCGCTGCTGCTGACCAACCAGCCGACCTACCTCTCCGCTACGTTCACGACCATGATCGTCACCAACATCCTGATGGTCATCGTCGCCATGGCGATTGCCAAGGTGTTTGCGCAGATCCTGTCGATCCCGTATTCCTACCTCGGCCCGATCATCCTCATGCTGGCGCTCATCGGCACCTACGGCGACCAGATGTCCGCCACCAGCGTGCAGATCATGGTGCTGGCCGGCGTGCTGGGCCTGATCGTGCGCGCCTGCCACCTCAACAGCGCGGCCATCGTGCTGGGCCTGGTGCTGGGCAACATGTGCGAGCAGAACTTCTCGCGCGGCTACCTGATGAGCAAGGGCAACATTCTGGCGATGTTCAGCCCGATGCAGCACCCGATCGCCTTCGTGCTGATCATCGTGTGCATCGTGCTGCTGGTCAGCCCGATCGTGATGCCGCTGCTCAAGAAGCGCAAGGCCGCCAAGTAATCAGACTTCACTTCTTCAGAATCTGTCGGTGCGCCTGCTTCGGCAGGCGCATCGGCAGGTATGGGCTATCCATACGCATTCGGAATCGGGGGGATATGATGCCGCAATGGACCTGGCTCCTGCTGACGCTGCTGTGCGCGCTGGCGGTGGGCTGTCTGCTGGATCGCATGCGCGTGCCGGGCGGGATGATGGTTGGCGCGGTGATCGGCGCTTGCCTGCTGGGTGTGACCACCGGCAAGGCGCTCATGCCCGGCCCGGCCAAGACGCTGGCGCAGATCATCGCCGGCGCGTTCATCGGCTCGGGCATCCGGCGGGAGGATGTGCGCGAGATGCGCACGATCATCCGCCCTGCGCTGATCCTGATGCCGGGGCTGCTGGCCGTGAACCTCATCTCCGGCCTGCTCATCTACGCCACCGGGACGATGGATCTGATGACGGCGCTCATGTGTTGTGTGCCCGGCGGCATCAGCGATATCCCGATGATCGCAGCCGATATGGGCGCGGATCCCTCGATCGTGGTGACGATGCAGTTCGTCCGCCTGGTGCTGGGCATCGGCGTGTTCCCGCTGATGATCCGCCTGGTTACCGGCGGCGGGACGAAGACCGAGGCCGCTACGCAGGCGCGCAAAATGAAGACCTTCCAGCCGGGCAACGTGGCGCTCACCTTTGCGGTGGCGGCGGTGTGCGGCCTGATCGGCAAGGCCTCGCCCGTGCCCTCCGGCACGATGGGCTTTGCGACGCTGGGCAGCATCATCTTCGCGTGCCTGCTGCCGGGCCGCGCGCAGATGCCGCGCATGCTGCGCAAGGGCGCACAACTGCTCTCCGGCGCATACGTCGGGGCGTGCATCGGCGCGGAGCAGCTGCACACGATGACGCGGCTGGGGCTGCCCGTGCTCATCCTGGTGGCGGGCTACACGCTGGCGTGCTTCGTCCTGGGCGGCCTGATGACCCTGTCCGGCTGCTTCGACCGCGCTGAGGGCATGCTCGCCGCCACGCCCGCGGGCGCGAGCGACATGGCGCTCATCAGCGCCGACCTTGGCGTGCAGAACGCCAAGCTGATTGTCTTGCAGGTGCTGCGGCTGATCACCGTGGTTCTGGTTTTCCCATCCATTCTGAGCCTGGTCGTGCATCTGCTCACCTGAGCGCACGGCTGGCTGAACACCGAGAAAAGGCAGGGAACGATATGCAGATTGAAAAGAACGCCGTGGCCGGCACGCTCGAATCGAGCGACGCGATGGTGACGGTTGAGCCGGGCACCGCCGGCATCGAGCTGGACATTTCCTCCAGCGTCATGAA
>JBJEYK010000234.1:0-4343 GCA_051886775.1 Candidatus Ventricola sp.
GATGAGCTGACCCATCTGGCGCACTTCATCAAGGGCGTCAAGATCGCGGTGATCTATGGCGGCCAGCCGTTCGGCAAGCAGATGAGCGCGCTGGCGCGCAAGCCGCAGCTGATCGTCGCCACGCCGGGACGCCTGCTGGATCACATGCAGCGGGGCAACATCCGGCTCTCCGGTGTGCACACGATGGTGCTGGATGAAGCGGACGAGATGCTTAAGATGGGCTTCATTCAGGATGTGGAAAAGGTCATCGAAAGCGCCGATCCCAATCGCCAGCTGGTGATGTTCAGCGCGACGACCAATCAGGATGTGCTGACCGTCTCCTGGAAGTATCAGCACGAACCGATCGAGATCGTTGTGCAGGCCGAGGCGGAGGATAAGCCAGACATCACGCAGTACGTTGTCGAATCGGATCAGAAGCAAAAGTACGAGCATCTGCTGTATCTGCTCGATTCCGATCAGTACAAGCGCGTGATGATCTTCTGCAACACCAAGGACATGACCGCGCGCCTGTGCGATCGCCTCAAGAAGGCGGGTTACAGCGCGGAATGCCTGCATGGCGATGTGCGCCAATCCCAGCGGGACAAGGTCATGGCCGGCTTCCGCAAGGGGCAGTTCGAAATCCTCGTCGCAACCGACGTTGCCGCCCGCGGTATCGATGTGGACGACGTGGAGGCGGTGTTCAACTATGACCTGCCGGACAAGCAGGAGTTTTACGTCCATCGCATCGGTCGCACCGGCCGCGCCAAGCGCGCAGGCGTGAGCTTCTCGTTTGTCAGCTTCCGCGACAGCATCCGCATGGATGAGATTCTCAAATACACGCACATCGAGCCGATTGAACTGGCATTCGATGAATTCGGTACGCTGTGCTACAAAAAGAGCGGCCAGCCCTTCCTGGAGAACGTCTGACACCCTCATACCAGCCTGAATCCGCTGATGCCGCTTTGCGCGAGCAGGGGAATCAGGCTGATTTCGTCAATCGGCGAGGCTGTCAGCATTTTGATCTCGCTCAGATCGGCGGACGCATCGATGCGCCGAAGCTGCGGCAGGTTTTCCAGCAGCAGCTTCGCCAGCTCACGGGATGCCGGCGCGCCGTATAGATACAGGGTGCGCATCGAAAACACCTCCGAAAAGCAGAATTTCAGCGAAAAAGGATTGCGTAACGGGGCCTTTTGTGATATTCTATGGTCAGATGCAAAGCCATATTTGTATCGTATGACGAAAGCGAGGGTTTTAGCCATGGATGATATGGAAATGATGGAGAACGACAACATCATCGTCCTCACCGACGAAGATGGTACGGACGTCGAGTTCGAGTTCTGCGCGTCTGTCGAGTACCAGGGCGAAGAATACGTCGTGCTGCTGCCGACAGATGATGACGACGGCGAGGTCGTGATCCTTCAGGTCAAGGAGGACGAGGGCGCCGGCGAGGAGGACGAGGCCACTTATGTGAGCGTTGACGACGACGACGTTCTGCAGGCGGTGTTCGATCTGTTCAAGGAGCAGGCGGGCGATGAGTTCGACTTCGAGGAGTAATCTCTGAATTGATGATGGAAAGGCGTCCGGCTTTATTCCGGACGCCTTTTATGTGTTGCGGCAGGCTCACATCCTCCGGAGCAGGCTGACTACCTTGCCCAGAATGACCACCGAGGGGACGATGATCGGCTTCATGGCGTCATTCTCCGGCTGCAGACGGAAGTGGCCGTTTTCCTTATAAAAGCGCTTGACGGTCGCCTCATCCTCAACCAGCGCAACGACGATTTCACCGTTGTTCGCGTTGGGCTGCTTGCGCACGACGATGTAATCGTCGTTGAAAATGCCTGCCTGAATCATGCTGTCGCCGCGAACGCGGAGGATAAAGTGCTCTCCTTCGCCAACGAAATCGGCTGGCAGAGACATTAGCTCCTCGGTATTCTCCTCCGCAAGAATCGGCATGCCGGCTGCCACGCGCCCAACCACCGGAATCTGGCGGACGGGGATGTCCGTCGGCGCCTCGGCTTTGGAAAGGCCCATGGCGCGGGGCTTCATGGCATCGCGATGCAGCAGTCCCTTTTTTTCCAGGCGCTGGAGATGGCCATGGACGGTCGAGGTGGACTTGAGGCCGACAGCCTCGCCGATTTCTCGGACAGACGGAGCATACCCGCGCACCCGGATTTCCTCCTGAATATAGGCGAGGATTCTCTCCTGCGTGTCGCCCCTCGGCTTCTTCTCTGCCACATCCACCACAGCCTTTCCTGTTCTTCCCGTCTATTATAGCATACACATTCTGCAAAAATCAAGAAGAATCAAACATATGTTCTCATATTTTGCTTGATTGGCGGTTCAAGCCGTGCTATAATAAGTGCGATTGAAGGGCAGGGGAAGGCAATGATCAGAAAACAGTGCGTCCTTTATGATCGGGAATGCATCGAGTGCGGAGAGTGTAATCTTTGCGATCTCGATCCGTCAAAAATCTGCGACAACTGCAAGCGGTGTATTGGTCTGGGCGGCGACACGGAATACCGCGCGATCAAAATCGACGGGATCATTGGCGAGGACATGGACACGGCGGAATACCTGGACGACGGAGCCGAATGACGATACTGCGATAAGAACAAGGCGCTGCCTCTCATGGCTTGCTTCAGCCATTTTGAGACAGCGCCTTTTTCGTAGTCATTTGTCCTCAGGCGGCTCCGACGGATCCTCACGCAAAACCGTCTTCTGCGCGGCCAGGCGGCGATGATCCTCGGCGATGGCAGCGTAATGCTTGCGAGTGGTATTGACATCCGAATGCCCCAGCACATCGGCAACCAAGTAGATATCGCCGGTTTCGCGGTACAGATTGGTGCCGAACGTGCTGCGCAGCTTGTGCGGGCTGATCTTTTTCTTGAGCGGTGCGGCGATGGAGGCGTATTTCTTGACCATATTCTCGACAGCGCGCTGCGTGATCCGGCGTCGCTGAATAGAGAGGAAGAAAGCGCTTTCATGTCCAGGAAGCGCTTCGATGTCGCGGCGCTGCGCAAGATAGTCCTTCAGCGCGTCCGCAACCTCGTCGGGCATGTACAGGATGACCTCCTTGCCGCCCTTGCGCGTGACCACAAACGCATTCTGCTCAAAGTCAAAATCGTCGATATCCAGGCCAACGCATTCGCTGATGCGGATGCCCGTGCCCAGAAAGAGCGAGAGCATGGCCAGATCGCGCTTTTGGGTCACCTGATGGTACTTCTGATACGTCTTGGGAAGTGCCTGACCGCTCTCGGCGATGTCCAGGATCCGGGCAACCTCGTCGATGTCCAGGCGAATGATCGCCCGCTCGTGCAGCTTGGGGAGCGGCACCAGCGCGGCAATGTTGCTCTCGATGAGGCCGTTGGCAAACAGGTACTTGTAAAACGCACGCAGAGAGGCATATTTGCGCTTGATGCCGTATTCGTGGTTCGTGATTTCCCGGGAGGAGGTTTCGCCGTCCTCCTGGGATTCGTTGCGAACATACAGCGCCAGATAACGCGCATATCGCTCCAGATCCTGCTTGGTGACAGCGCGAATGTCCTCAACGGAAAACGAGACGACCGGCTTGCCGCCATAGCGCGGCACCTCGTCCGACAGATACTGAAAAAAGAGCTTGAGATCGTACGCGTAGCTCAGTCGCGTGAGCGGACTGGTCAGCTGCTCGATGGACAAAAAATAGTCCGCACAGACATCGGGCAGCTCCTTGAGCAGTTCACGCAGGCGTTTGGTGCGTGCCATCTGCGCAGCAGCATGATAATCGTTCGGCATAGTGTTCTCCCGGTCATAGACTTCGTAAAACCTGAGTTTTGCGAAGTCTTAAAGCTTCCTCCCTATGGCGACAGATGGGCTGCTCCGCGGTCATTTTCCGCGGTTCGCCCGAATCTGGCCGGTTGCCAGCTCGTCGCAGCGGTTGTTCCATGGGTTATCCGCATGTCCCTTGACCTTTACGATGGTCACACGATGCGGCTGCATGACGGTCAGCAGCCACTTCCACAGATCCTGGTTTTCAACCGGCTTTTTGGCAGCGTTCTTCCAGCCGTTGCGCTGCCAGCCGTCAATCCAGTGCTGCGAAAACGCGTTCACCAGATACGCAGAATCTGAGTACAGCGTCACATTGCAGGGCTGCTTGAGCGCCGTAAAGCCCTGAACTGCTGCGAACAGCTCCATTCGGTTGTTCGTCGTATCCGGCATGTAGCCGGAAATCTCCTTGATATGCTCGCCAAACAACAGCACTGTACCCCAGCCGCCCGGACCGGGGTTGCCAGAGCAGGCGCCGTCTGTATACATCAGAATGTCCTTCACCGATCAACAACGCTCCAATTCGTGTTCGTCCAATATATAACCAAAGATATCATTGCTTT
>JBJEYK010000235.1:0-4334 GCA_051886775.1 Candidatus Ventricola sp.
TGGCAGGAAGCGCCCACCCGGGCACAGCGCTGCTATTTTGCATACTGATGCAATATAGTATTGTATTCCTTTTTGAAAGCCCTGTCAAGCATTTCCGACGAATTTGTACAGAAATTTTTCCTTCATGCGGCTTTTCCTGCCCGGATATGTCCATTTCAGCCCCAATGCGGGCTTTTTTTGTTAAGTCGTGCCGCGCAAAAGCGGCCGTCCGCCCGTCCTACTGCGTCAACACCGCCGAAGCCCCCAGCGCATAGGCGCGCTGCTCGTCCCCCGCCACGCGCAGCAGGTAGACGCGCTCGCCGTCGCGGGCGGCAAGCAGGCACTCGTCCCCGCGCGTGGCGTACACCGCGTCCAGCCCGGCCAACACAAAGCCCGTGATCAGCTGCGGCTGCCATCCCTCCTGGCTCATCCGCTGCAAATACGCTGCCGGCCGCGCGGTGACAGCCTCCACCGCCGTGCCGTCCGCAAGCGCGTACACGCGCGTGACCACAGTGCAGGGGACGCCGCCCATCTCCACGGCTTCCTGGGCCTGACTGACCAGCTCGCCCTCGCCCAGCGCCAGCACGCCGCGCACCGGCTCATCCTGCGCCGCCGCGTCCGTTCCCGCCATCTGATAGGCCATCACCGCATAAAACAGCCCGGCGACCAGCAGCGCGCAGACAAGCCCCACCGCGCTCATCAGCAGGCCGGTCAGGCGCTTTTTCTTCCTTTTGCTCATGGACTCACTCCTTTTTCCCCGATGCACAGCATACCGCAGGGCGTTCGCGCCCGTCCCGTCTCTTTTTCATTCTCTTTCCCTCCACTCAGTGCCGGTTTTTTGCATCAACGATCAATTCTCATTCCACTTTCATTCAGATTCTTCTATATAATTATCTGTCTTTCTCCACTCTTAATCCGACCTGCCGCTTGCGCGCCCCCAAATCACCGCTTGCGCACGCACCCCTTGTCTCGCGCCGCGCCGCCTGATATACTGATGCTGCGGCACGGGAAAGGAACCGCCTGGCCGTGGAGGATACGCCATGAAGATCACCGTCTGCCCCGGCGCCGAGGAGGAGCTTATCGTGCGATGCCCCGACCCAGACGCCCCAAACATCCGCGCCCTGATGCGTCTGCTCGGCGACGCCCAGCGGCGCATCCCCGCCCGGCTGGAGCAGCAGCTCTGCTTCCTGTCGCCTGCGGATATTCTCTACGCCGAGTGCGTCGACCGCAGCGTCTTCCTCTATACCGCCGACCAGGTGTACGCCACGCCGCTGACGCTTGCCCAGCTGGAGGATGACGCGCTCGTGCGCTGCGCCAAGTCGATGGTCGTGCGCATCGGAGCAATCCGCGCGCTGCGCAGCCAGACCGACGGGCGCATCCTCGCCACGCTTACAAACGGCGAGCAGCTCTACATCTCCCGCCGCTACGCCGCCGCCCTGCGCCGCGCGCTGGGCTGAGCCGCGTCCCCTGCACAACACATCATCTGAAGGAGGTTTTCTCATGAAGGCATTCAAGCGCTTCTACGTCTGGGGCATGTGCGTCAAGCGCAATATGGGCATCTACTTCTCCGCTCTGGTCTTCTTCTGCGGGCTCATCGCCGTCTGCCGCGGGCAGGACGCGCTGTCGCTGCTGTCGCTGCTGGAGATCCTGCTGCTGTGCTTCGCCATCGCCGCGCTGCAATCCTTCCTCCTGCCGGAGGGCACCGATTACTCGGGCGGCGTGTTCTTTGGCCGCGCGATGCTCTGGGCGGGGCTTTCCTCGCTGAGCATCTTTGCCGCGTGCCTGCTGGGCGGCTGGCTGGCGATGCCCGGCTGGCTGCCCAGCCTGCTGCTGGCCGCGGCGATGTTCGCCGGGCTGCTGGCCATGCTCATCGGCGAGCGCTTCAAGCAGGAGATTGAGACCGAGCAGCTCAATGAAGGTCTGGCGCGCCGCCGCCGCGCCGGGCAGGCGTGAACCTGACCTTATCCAAAGAGCATCCTTCCGCTCAGGAGGGATGCTCTTTTGTATGTCCGTGAAATCTCACACTGCTCTCAAATCAAGCTGAGCCCTGCGGCTCTTCCCCGTCAGGTGACGCTTCGCTCCCTGACTGCTCTTCCTTGAATCGCTTCGCGATAGGGGAACGTTAGGGCTGCCGCCCTGAAACCGCCCGAGGGACATTGTCCCTCAGGCTCCCTTCTTCGCGCTTGTCCGAATGGCCTGGCGCATTACTCTCCCGCCTGCTCGCCCTCGATCAGATCGACAAACTGTCTGGCAATGCGCGGCGAGCAGCCATTGTGGCTGACCGTCCATGCGCGGGCGCGGGGCATCAGCGTGTCCCAGTCGTATGCGATCCCGCGCGCGTCCAGCAGCGCCCGGCAGATGGTGAAGTATTCCTCCTGCGAGGGCGCCTGGAAGGTGAGGCGCAGGTCAAAGCGGTCAGCCAGGGAGAACTTCTCCTCCAGTGTGTCGCGCTCGTTCACGTCGTCCTGCCGTTCGGAGAAGCGCTGGCGCACGATGTTGCGGCGGTTGCTCGTCGCGTAGACCACCACGTTCGAGGGCCGCGCCTCCAGCCCGCCCTCGAGCACCGTCTTGAGCGCGGTGTACTCCGGGCAGGAATCGCCGAAGGCCAGGTCGTCCACGAACACGATGAACTTGCCCGGCTGCTCGCGCAGGATGGAGAAGATCGTGGGCAGGTTTGTCAGGTGCACCAGCGGCACCTCGACGATGCGCAGCCCCTCGAGCCACATGCTCGAGAGCAGCGCCTTAACGGTCGCGCTCTTGCCGGTGCCCTTGTCTCCGTAGAGCAGGATGTTGCACGCCTGATGTCCGGCGAGCAGGCGGCGGGTGTTCTCCACCAGCACGGCGCGCTCCTTTTCATAGAGCACCATGTCCTCCAGCCGGATGGGGTCGGGGCTGGTGATGCCGCGCAGGCCCAGCGGATATTTCGCGCTCTCGCCCACCCAGGTCGAGCCGGGACAGCGGGCAAACAGCCCCGTGCCGTGCCTGCGGAAGAACGCCGCCACGCGCCGGGCGCCCTCGCGCGTGAGCATGTCCGCGTCCAGGCGCGGATCCGGCAGCTCCGCGCCCAGCGCAGGCTCCCACATCGGCAGACGCGCCGCCAGCTTGCCCGGCAGGCCGGCGCGCTCGCACAGCAGCATGAACATCGCCGGCTCCATCGCCGTCAGCCTGCCCAGCACCTCCAGATCGTGCCCCAGCGCGTTCATCACGCTGTAAGGCAGACGATCCGTGCGCGCGCAGATTTCGGCCACCGGGCTGTCCTCAAAGAGCACCGCCTCCAGCGCCAGGCGCGTAAAGCCGCCCCGGCCGCCCGCCGCGGCGCGCAGCCAGGCGTTGTACACCTCGCAGTAGGCCTGCGTCAGCTCCTCCTGCGGGACATCCTCGCCCACGCAGTCGCGCACCAGGCGCACCAGCGCCGCGATCTGCGGCATCTGGGTCACATGGCGCAGCACGGTCATGCATTCCACGTCCAGCATCAGCTCATACAGCTCGTGAATATCCATCGCTCCGGCTCCTTTGTTATGTAAGTCACGGTATCGGCCTCGCGCACAGAGCAGAAAGACGGCCAGCATTTCGAAGGGGTTGCAGCCGGCGTCATGCCGGTCTCTGACGTGCTGGTCGCGTTTACATCCGCTCCGGGGCCTCCACGCCGATGAGGTACAGCCCGGTTTTGATCACATCGCGCACGGCGTCGGTCAGGCGCACGCGGGCGGCGCTGGCCTCCGGCGCGTTTTCCTCCATGATGCGGTGCTCAAAGTAATACTTGTTGTAGGCCTGGGCCAGCGAGGTCGTGTGGCGGGTGATGAGCGACGGCTCGTTCTGCTCCATGGCCTTGCGCACGGTCTCCGGGAAGCGGGCGATGAGCATCAGCACGTCCATCGCCTCGTCGTCGCACAGCACGCTGTAATCCGGCTGCGCGCCGGCATACGCCTCTGCCTTGCGCAGCACGGAGCAGCAGCGGGCGTGCGTGTACTGGACATACGGGCCGGTCTCGCCGTCGAAATTGAGGGCGCGCTCCCAGCGGAAGTCGATGTCCTTGTTGCGGTCGTTGTGCAGGTCGAAGTAGACGACCGCGCCCACGCCGACCTGCCGGGCGACCTCGTCCTTGTTGGGCAGGTTCGGGCTCTTCTGGTCGATGATCTCGCGGGCCTTCTCCACGGCCTTGTTGAGCAGATCCTCCAGATAGACGACGTAGCCCTCGCGCGTGGAGAGCGCGCGCCCCTCGTAGGAGACCATGCCGAAGGAGACGTGCTCCATGCCCTTGTACCAGTCGTGCCCCATCAGCTCCAGGATCTTGAACAGCTGCCTGAAGTGCAGGTTCTGCTGGTAGGCGACGACGTAGAGGCACTTGTCGAAGT
>JBJEYK010000236.1:0-4334 GCA_051886775.1 Candidatus Ventricola sp.
CTGGGCATGATGTGCTTCATGCCGCAGGCCTGGTGCTCCGACGACACCGACGCCTGGATGCGCTGCCGCATCCAGCACGCCACCTCGCTGGTCTTCCCGCCGTCCACGATGGGCGCGCACGTCTCCGCCGTGCCCAATCACCAGACCGGGCGCTGCACCCCGCTGGCGACCCGCGCAGCCGTCGCCATGGGCGGCACCTACGGCTACGAGCTGGATCTGACTCGCCTGCCCGCGGAGGAGCTTGCCGCCATCAAGGCATACAACGCCCGCGTGCGCGCGATGCAGCCCACGCTGCTCTACGGCGATTACTACCGCCTGCGCTCGCCCTACGCCGGCAACGACGCGGCATGGATGAGCGTCTCGCCCGACAGGCGCGAGGCCGTCGTCACCCACGTCTTCGCACAGGCCTTCCCCAATCAGAAGGACACGCTGCTGCCGCTGCGCGGCCTGGACCCCAACGCCGATTACCGCGACGAGGACAGCGGCATCGTCTACGGCGGCGACGAGCTGATGTATCACGGCATCCCGCTGAAAAAGCCCTGGGGCGACTACATGGCGCAGCAGTTCCGCCTGATCGCAGTCCCATAAACATCATGCGGCGCTGCCGCGGGAGGTGCTCCCGCGGCAGCGCCGCATTAGAATCAGTCATGCGCCGGCAGCCCTGCACCGTCGCTCAGTTTACATGGTGGTTGATGCCCTCGTGCGCCTCTACCAGGGCGAAGGCGATGTTGATGGCGTGGTCGCCCACGCGCTCCAGGCCGGAGACGATGTCCGAGAAATAAATCCCCGCCTGCGCGCTGCACTTGCCCTCGCTCAGCCGGCGGATGTGCCGGGTCTGCAGGGCGCGCTCCATCTGGTCGATCTCGTCCTCCAGATGGCGGATCTCCTGCATGTGCGTAGCGTCTCCGGTGACGAACATGTGCAGCGACTGCTCGAGAATGCGGTTGATCAGCGCCATCATCGCACGCAGCTCCTGGGCGCTGGTGTCGGACATGCGCACGCCGTTTTCGGCCATCTGCGGCACGAACTCCACGATGTTCTCCGCGTGGTCGCCGATGCGCTCGATGTCGCTGACGACGTGGAAGTACGCCGCGATCAGGTTGGCGTCCTCGATGGGCAGCGAGTTCTGGTTGATCTTGACCAGATAGCTGCTGATCTCCTGATCCAGATAGTCGATGTAGCGCTCCGTCTCAAACACCGGCGTGCAGCGCTGCGTATCGCCGTCGATCAGGCAGTCCACCGCGCGGTTCAGGTTGTCAAACGCCATATGCGCCATGCGCTCCATCTCCTGCACGGCGTCGTATATCGCGACGGTCGGCTTGGGCAGGCCGGAGGAGATGAACTGCAACGCAAACTGCCTGCCCTCGTGCTCGTCCTCGCCGGGCACGATGCGGTAGGTCAGGCGCACAATGGCGTCCATGAACGGATAGAGCGCCAGCACTTGGAACGTCTTGAACAGGAAGTGCGCCCAGGCGATGTTGCGGCCCAGGGTGCCCTCGTCTGTACCGTGGCCGGAGAAGAAGTAGATGACCTCCTCAATCGGCCCCTTGAACAGCATCAGCAGCGTGAACATCAGCGCCGTGCCGAAGACGTTGAACAGCATGTGAATCCACGCCGCGCGCTGCGCGTTCTTGGAGCCGCCGATAGCCGCCAGCAGCGCCGTCGTACAGGAGCCGACGTTGCAGCCCAGGATGACGAACATGCAGATGTCCAGCCCGATCAGCCCCTGGCTGCCCATGACGACCAGGATCGAGACCGTGACCGACGAGCTTTGCACCACGCTGGTGATGATCAGACCCAGCGCAAAGCCCAGCAGCGGATTGGTGAACCGGGCCAGCAGCTCGATGGTGCCGGGGATCTCGCGCAGCTGCGTCATCGCAGCGGACATCGTGCTGATGCCCAGGAAGAGCACGCCGAAGCCCAGCAGGATCTCGCCGCTCTTGCGCGCCACGGGCGCCTTGACGTAGTTGACCATGATCGCGCCGGCAAAGATGAACAGCGGCGCGACCGCGCTGAGCTTGAAGGCGACCAGCATCGCCGTGACCGTCGTACCGATGTTGGCGCCCAGGATTACGCCGGACGCCTCCGACAGGTGCATCAGCCCGGAATTGACGAAGCTGACGACCATCACCGTCGCCGCGCTGGAGGATTGAATCATCGCGGTGAAGAACGTGCCAACCAGGACGCCCAGCAGGCGCGTCTTGGTGAACGCCTCCAGGATCCGGCGCAGGCTGTTGCCCGCCACCTTTTCGATGCCCCGCGTCATCATGTTCATGCCGGCGATGAACAGACCCAAGCCGCCCAGGAGTTGTACGCAGATGAGTAACATGGCATTCTCCTCATTGACCGTCGAATCTTTGGTTTTCACTGTGCCCGGCCCCGCGCGATGCGCGCAAAGCGCCAAGCATCGCTTATGATACCACATCCCCTGCCGGAAATCCACCGCATTTTTCGCCCGGTCTGCCGCAGCAGGCGCGATGAAGCGCCTCCCGCCGCCGCGCTTTTGTGCATCCTGCCCGATCAAAACGATTGACAGCGGCGGATAAATCTGCTACATTCTACCATATCTCATCCATTTCACAAAGGAGATTGTTTTTTTATGAAACGCGAGAGCTTCCAGTCCCGTCTGGGCTTCGTGCTGGTCAGCGCGGGCTGCGCCATCGGCATCGGCAACGTCTGGCGCTTTCCCTTCGTCGCCGGGCAGAACGGCGGCGGCCTGTTCGTGCTGCTGTACCTCCTGTTTCTCTTTGCAATGGGCGTGCCGGTGCTGACGATGGAGCTGGCCGTCGGCCGCGCCAGCCGCAAAAGCGCCGTGCTCGGCTACAAGGCGCTGGAAAGGCCCGGCAGCAAATGGCACATCCATGGCTATTTCTGCATTGCCGGCTGCTGCCTGCTGATGATGTACTACACCACCGTCGCCGGCTGGATGCTGGACTACTTCGTCCGCTTCCTCACCGGCGGGTTTGCCGGGCTGGATGCCGCCGCCATCGGCGGGGTGTTCGGCGCGATGCTCGCAAGCCCCGGCGAGATGGGGCTGTATATGGCGCTGATCGTCCTGCTTGGCTTCGGCGTCGTGCGTCTGGGGCTGCGCGGAGGCGTGGAGCGCGTGTCCAAGGTCATGATGTCCGCGCTGCTGCTGCTCATCCTCGTGCTGGCGGTCAACAGCTGCCTGCTGCCCGGCGCGGTCGAAGGGCTGCGGTTCTACCTGCTGCCCGACCTGGGCCGCGCGATGGAGCAGGGCCTCGGCAGCGTGATCACCGCCGCGATGAACCAGGCATTCTTCACCCTGAGCCTGGGCATCGCCGCGATGGAGATCTTCGGCTCCTACATGTCCCGGGACAACACGCTGCTGGGCGAGTCGGCGCGCATCTGCCTGCTGGACACGTTCGTGGCGCTGATGGCCGGCCTGATCATCTTCCCCGCCTGCTTCTCCTTCGGCGTGCAGCCGGACCAGGGGCCGTCGCTGATCTTCGTCACGCTGCCCAACGTGTTTGCCGGCATGCGCGGCGGGCGGCTGTGGGGCACGCTGTTCTTCCTGTTCATGACGTTTGCCAGCTTCACCACGGTGATCTCCGTGTTTGAGAACCTCATCTCCTGCGCGATGGACAACTTCGGCTGGAGCCGCCGCCGCGCCGTCGCGGTCAACTGCGCGTTCATCCTGCTGGCCAGTATTCCCTGCGTGCTGGGCTACAATGTGCTCTCCGGCGTGCATCTGATCGGCGGGCGCGACGTGCTGGACAGCGAGGATTTCCTCGTCAGCAACCTGCTGCTGCCCATCGGCTCGCTGGTCTATCTGCTGTTCTGCACCACGCGCTGGGGCTGGGGCTTTGACAGCTACCTCGCCGAGGCCAACACCGGCGCCGGGCCGAAGCTGCCGCGCGCGCTCAAGCCGCTGTTCCAGTTTGTGCTGCCCGCGCTGATCCTGCTGATCCTCGTGCAGGGGCTGATCTGACGCCTGTACGCAGCAAACCCGTTTCAACCGATCGCGCCCCTGCGGCACACGGCTGAAACGGGTTTGTTTTGTTCAGCTTGGCTTATTCTTCCTCGTCCTCGTGCAGCTCGTCCACGTCGTTCACCGGCGGCTTGAGCCCCTCGATGGTCAGGTGGTTCTTCTGCGCGTAATCCCACAGCGCCGCGTGCACGGCCTGCTCGGCCAACAGCGAGCAGTGCACCTTCACCGGCGGCAGGCCGCCCAGCGCCTCCATGACCGCCTTGTTGGTCACCTCCAGCGCCTGCTGCACGGTCTTGCCGATGATCATCTCGGTGGCCATGGAGCTGGTGGCGATCGCCGCGCCGCAGCCGAAGGTCTTGAACTTCGCGTCGCGCACGACCTG
>JBJEYK010000237.1:0-4324 GCA_051886775.1 Candidatus Ventricola sp.
GATGCTTGCGGTCGCGCAGCACGACGTTGCCCACGTCGCCCACGCCCAGGCCGTCCACCATGACCGCGCCGGTCGGGATCGGGCCGGTGATGCTGGCCTCGTCGTCGTCGGACAGCTCCAGCGCCTGCCCCAATTGCAGGATGATCGCGTGATCCTCCGGCATGCCCATGGAGACTGCGATGTCCGCATGCCTTTGCAGCATGCGGTATTCGCCGTGCACGGGGATAAAGTATTTGGGCCGCACCAGGGCCTGCATGAGCTTGAGCTCCTCCTGGCAGGCGTGGCCGGAGACATGCACGTCCGCGATGCGGTTGTAGATGACCGTCGCGCCGCAGCGGTAGAGCTGGTCGATGATCCGCGAGACCATGATCTCGTTGCCGGGGATCGGCGTCGCGGAGATGATCACCGTGTCGCCCTCGCGCACCTGCAGCTTGCGGTGCTCGCTGTTGGCCATGCGCGTCAGGCCGCTCATCGGCTCGCCCTGGCTGCCCGTGGTCAGCACGACGATCTCGTTGTCCTCGTAGCAGTCCAGGTCGCCCGCGTCGAGCAGCACATCTTGCGGAATCTTCAATTCGCCGATCTCCATCGCCAGGCGGGTCACGTTGACCATGCTCCTGCCGACGAAGCAGACCTTTCGCCCGAACTCCACGCACAGGTCGACCACCTGCTGGATGCGGTGCAGGTTCGAGGCGAACATCGCGATAATGATGCGCTTTTTCGCGTCCTTGAACAGGCCGTGGAACGTTTCGGCGATCTTCTTTTCGCTCATTGTGTAGCCTGGGCGCTCCACGTTGGTGGAATCAGCCAGCAGCGCCAGCACGCCCCGGTTGCCCCAGGCGGCCAGCGTGCCCAGATCGGTCACCTCGCCGTCGATGGGCGTGTAATCGATCTTGAAGTCGCCCGTCACGATCACCGTGCCTGCCGGGCAGGTGATCGCCATGGCTACTGCGCCCGCGATGGAATGGCTCACCTTGATGAACTGCACGCTGAACGCGCCGATCTGCACGGTGTCCCTGGGCTTCACCACGTTGATGGCAACGCCGGAGATATTATGCTCCGCCAGCTTTCCGCGTATGAGCGCGCAGGTGAGCTTCGTGCCGTACACCGGCGCGGGCACGCGCGCGAACACATACGGCACCGCGCCGATGTGGTCCTCGTGCCCGTGTGTGAACAGATACGCGCGCACGCGCTCACGGTTGTTGGTCAGATAGGCGATGTCGGGAATGACCAGATCGATGCCGAGCATGTCCTGCCGGGGAAAGATCGAGCCGCAGTCCACCACGATCAGGTCGTCCTCGTACTCGAAGGCGGTCATGTTCTTGCCGATCTCCCCGATACCGCCCAGCGGAATGATTCTCAGCTTCGCCAAGCCCTCGCCCTCCTCTCTTTGATGATTCTGTGTTGGAGAGACGTTCCATGTCGGTGCGAACGTCCCGGGGCAGCGCGGGGCGGTCATGTGCCCAGCGATGCCATTATATTATCATTGATTATAACACAGATCGTCCGTATTTCAAAGAGAAACCTGCACCGGTCTGCGTGGTTTTTTATCCATTTTGGCCAAACAGCAGAAAAGAGCATCCGATTTGCCGGATGCCCTCCTGCCTGATGGGATGATGCGCTCACAGATGCCGGTTGAGCATCGCCGCCACGTCGGCCTTGCCGCGCGCGCCGACAGCCTGCTCCACCACCTTGCCGCCCTTGAAGATGATCAGCGTCGGGATGCTCATCACGCCGTAGCGCTGCGCCAGGCCCGGCTCCTGATCGACATCCACCTTGCCCACGACCGCGCGGCCCTCGAAGTCCGCTGCGATCTCCTCGATGACCGGGGCGATCATGCGACACGGGCCGCACCACGTCGCCCAGAAGTCGACGAGCACCGGCTTGTCCCCGGCGATCGCCTGTTCAAACGTCTTGCTGTCAAAATGCTGTGCCATCCTGCATTCCTCCTTATGCTGTCGGATTGTCCTGTTTGTCCGGCCTGCTCACGGAGACGATGCGCTGCTCCCAGCGCCCCTTGGAAAAGTGGGGATCCAGCGCGCGCATGACCAGATAGGCCAGCCCCGTGCCGATGAGCGCGCACAGCGCCATCACCGGCTCGGAGACGTGCGCGGCATATCCCGCCAGCAGCCCAAGCATGAACCCCGCGAAGGGGATCATGTAGGCCAGCGCCGAGGCCGCCATCACATGCGAATCGTCCATCTCCACGACGACCATGTCGCCCACCTGCGCCTTGCCCGGGATGGTGACCGTGTGCTTGGAGCAGTCGCTGCTGCCGCGCATGCAGGCATGGCAGTCGCCGCAGGCCTCGTGCCGCTCGAAGACGACGGTGAGCATCTCGCCGTTCACCGCCTTGACAACACCCTTGTTGGTCATGGTTCTCTCCTTTGCCGCGCCGCAAGGCCGCCGTTACTCGTAAATCTTTTCAAACCGGGTGAAGCCCTCGGCCTCCAGCAGCTCGCACTGGTGCTTGATGTTCTTGGCCATCGGCAGCACCGTGACCGTCGCGCCGCCGCTGCGCTCCCGAGCCGCCCGGGCGAGCACCTCGGCCTTGCGCTCGGCGCTCACGCGGTTTCCGATCAGATACGCCGCGGCCTCGCCGGCAATGCGGCTTTCGCCCTGCATGTGATCCTTGAGGATGGTGACGATGCGCTCAAAGCCGATGGAGAAGCCGCACGCACTCACATCCTGCCCGCAGAACTTGCCGATCATGCGGTCATAGCGGCCGCCGCCGGCGATGGAGAAATTGTAGCCGTCCATGGTGATCTCGAAGATCGGGCCGGTGTAGTAGCCCATGCCGCGCACCAGCGTGGGATCGAACACGATCTTCACGCCCTCGGAAAGCAGGCCGCGCACGCAGGCGATGATGGTGGCCAGGTTTTCGCGCACGCGGGCGGGCAGGAATTCCTCGCCGATGTCCTGGCAGAACGCGTCGATGTCCATGCCGCGCTGCACGCTGCGGTACACGTTCAGGTATTTCGCCACGGCGTCGGCATCCAAGCCGCTCTCCAGCATTTCCTTCTCCACGCCGTCCAGCCCGATCTTGTCGAACTTGTCCAGCGAGATCAGCACGGAGCCGATTTCCTCCTCGGCAAAGCCCGCCCAACGTGCGACCGCGCCGAGCATCTGCCGGTCGTTGACGTGGATGGTGAAGCCCTTCACATCGATCTCGCTGAAGATCTTGGTGAGCATCGCTGCCGTCGCGGAGATCAGCTCGATCTCCGCCAGGTTGCTGTCGTCGCCCAGGATGTCGATGTCGCACTGGGTAAACTGGCGGAAGCGCCCCTTCTGCGGATTGTCCGCGCGGTAGACGTTGCCCATCTGCAGCGCCTTGAACGGCACGGGCAGCTTTTCCCTGTTGCAGGCGTAGTAGCGCGCCAGCGGCAGCGTCAGGTCGTAGCGAAGGCCGTTGTCGGCCAGCTCGCCGTCGCCCTTGGCAAGCGCGCGCTGCAAATCGGCGCCACGCTTCATCACCTTAAAGATCAGCTTCTCGTTGTCGCCGCCCTGCTTGCTGGTCAGGTTTTCGATGTGCTCGACGATCGGCGTCTCGATCTGCATGAAGCCGTACTGGCCGTAGGTCGTCTTAATCATGGAGAGCACATGCTCGCGCAGGCGCATGTCGGCAGGGAGCATATCGCACATGCCCTTGACGGGCGTCTTGATGAACTTCATGGGCTAACCATCCTTTCCCCGGCTATGCCGGGCGTGTCCTGGTTCTTCTGTATTCGCGCTCATTGCTGATTCTCCTGCATGCGGCGCCATTCCTCGCGGGAAATGAGCACCGCGCGCGGCTTGGTCGGCCCCTCGGCCTCGCCGGTGATGCCGCGAAGCGTCATCTCGTCGACCAGCCGGCCCGCGCGCGCGTAGCCCACGCGCAGCCTGCGCTGGAGCATGCTGATGGACACCTGCCCGGCCTCCACGGCCAGGTCGATGGCCTTGCTGAGCATCTCGTCGACCGCCTCGCCGCCGGCTGGCGCGTCGCTCTTTTCGGATTTGTCCTCCTCGGCGGCGGTGTTCATCTGCTCGATGACGTCCTCGTTGTAGTCGGCGTCGTGCCGCCCGCGGACGTAGTCCACGATGCGCTGCACCTCGTCGTCGGAGACGAAGCAGCCCTGCACGCGGGTGGGCTTGCCCGCGCCCTGCGGCGCGTAGAGCATGTCGCCCCTGCCCAGCAGCTTTTCCGCGCCGCCCGTATCCAGGATGGTGCGGCTGTCGATCTGGCTGGAGACGGCGAAGGCGATGCGGCTGGGGATGTTCGCCTTGATGACGCCCGTGATGACGTTGACCGACGGGCGCTGCGTGGCGATGACCAGGTGGATGCCCGCCG
>JBJEYK010000238.1:0-4310 GCA_051886775.1 Candidatus Ventricola sp.
CATCGTCAATCAGGCATGCCGTCCATCGGGTCATTGTCTGTCTCATCAGGCTGTCCAGGCATTTGGCCAGAGTCTTCTCGGCATTGTGTATCGGAATGACCACCCATACCTTCGGCATCGTGGTGTTTCCGTTTTCCATGCTGTCACCTCAATTCGGACAAGCTGTTGCTGTCTCTGTGCGATCCACTCCCGCATGATCCCGCTTATATTCTATCACAGACAGATCATGACGGCAACTGCACTTCGGGCCAGGATTCGCCACATTCATGCCAGATTCTGGCTCATTCACGCAGAATAGCCCGCATTCGCGTTGTATCAAAGAAGCCCTGCGCGCCCGCGCCAAGCTGCGCTGCCATGCGCCGTTCGCCCGCTGGAAACTGCAAAGGCCGTTGTATGTCAACGCATATTTTTTTCTATTTTATCACGGCAAAGCCATTCTGGCAATCCCCATCTTCTCCTGCTGATGCCGGTCGCTGCTTCATTTCTTCGGTCCCCCGCGCTGTGCCGCCAGATGCGCCAGCGCCTGCGGCGTATCGCAGTCCATCAGCTCGCCTGAGTTCTCCGCCTGCTGAAGGCGCACCGGCCTTGCGCGCAGAATGGACGCGCCCCCGCGCTCGCCCGTCAGCGCCATCAGCTCACCGAACAGCGCCCGCGGGAAGATCACCGGGCTGCCGCCCTGATCGCCCCACGCGAGGCGGCAGGCTGTCTCCGGCTCCTGCGAGAACGCATCCAGCAGCCGCCGCACGCTCTCTGCCCGCAGAAGCGGCTGATCGCCCTGCACGAACAGGCAGCCGTCCATATCCAGCATCCCGGACAGCCCCAGGCGCAGCGTGTCGCTCTTTGTGCCGCCGCCATAGCGCACGCAGGGCACGCCGCGCGCATCGCACAGTGCCTGCGCCCCGTCGCTGCTGACGACGCAGATCACCCGCGCCAGCGCCTCCATCGGCAGCGCGTCCAGCACATGCGACAGCACCGGCTTCCCCAGCAGCGGCGCCATCAGCTTGTCCCCGCCGAAGCGCTGCGACGCGCCCGCCGCCAGGATCACGCATCCCACCCGCGCCATCGCTTCTCCTCCTCCGGCACAGCATTCTCCGGCGCGGCGTCCAGCAGCACCGGCCTGCCCTTGCAGCGAATCAGCTCCACCGGGCCAAGAATCTCCGCCAGCGCCGCAGCCAGCGCCGCGTCGTCCATGGCTCCGGGCCGCACGTCCGCCGTCAGGCATCCGTCCTGCATCAGCAGCAGCCGGTCGGCATAGCGCAGGGCGAAGCCCGCGTCGTGCGTGCACAGCAGCGCGCACGCGCCGCGCGCCCTAGCCGTCTCCCGCAGCAGCCCCAGCGCCCGGCGGCGATGAATCGTGTCCAGCGCGCTGTCCGGCTCGTCGAGCACGAGCAGCGCCGGCTCCCGCACGGTCGCCCGGGCCAGCAGCACCAGCTGCCGCTGACCGGCGCTCAGCGCGGCAAAGTCCGCATCCGCCAATTCGCCCATTCCCAGCGCCGACAGTGCAGCCATCGCCTGCGCGCGCTGCCGCTCCGTCGGGGCGCACAGCGGCGGGCACTGGGCATACACGCCCATCAGCACGATCTCCAGCGCGCTCAGGTGCAGCGGCGCGCGCTCGCCCTGCGCCAGATAGCCGATACGCCGCGCCCGCTCGCGCACGGACATCCCGGGCAGGCGCTGCCCGTCCAGCAGGCATTCGCCCCGGCTGGGCAGCAGGCCGCAGATCGCCCGCAGCAGCGTCGTCTTGCCGCAGCCGTTCTGCCCCAGCAGCGCGCACACCTCGCCGGGCCGGAGCGCAAAGCTCACGCCCCGCACGATCTCCCGCTTCCCGTAGCCCGCGCGCAGGTCGCAGACTGTCAGCCGATCACCCATCGCTGCCTTCCTTTCCGCGCATCAGCCCCAGCAAAAACGGCGCGCCCAGCAGCGACAGCACGACGCTGACCGGAATCTCCGCGCCCGCGACGCTGCGCGCCAGCACGTCCGCCACCAGCAGCAGCAGCGCGCCCAGGATACCGGAAAGCACCGTCGTCGCCCGGCGCTGGCTCCCGGTGAGCAGCCGCGCCAGGTGCGGCGCGATCAGCCCGGCAAAGGCGATCAACCCCGTGACGCTGACGATCGCGCTGGTCGCCAGCGTGGAGAGCATCAGCACGACGGCGCGCCCGCCATCGACATGCAGCCCCAGCATCTGCGCGTCGTCGTCGCCCAGCGCCAGCAGCAGGACGACCCGGTGCAGCGCCAGCAGCCCCGCCAGCGCCGCGGCAATCAGCGGCAGCACACCGCAAAGCCGCTCCATCGTCACGTCGGCCAGGCTGCCCATCGTCCAGAACTCGATCGCGGGCAGCTGCCGCTCCGGATCGGCCATGAGCTTGAGCAGCATCAGCATCGCCTGCGCCAGCGCGTTCACCGCGATGCCGGCGAGCACGATGCCCAGCCGGCCCCGCCCGCGCGACGGTCCCGCCGCCGCCAGCGCAGCGAGCACCGCCGCCATGCCGCCGCCAAACGCGCACAGCGCCGTCCGCCCCGTGCCGCCGCCCAGCAGCACGATCGCCGCCGCCGCCCCGGCTGACGCGCCGGAGGCCACACCCATCACGTCCGGCGCGGCCAGCGGGTTGTGGAACACCGCCTGATAGACGCTGCCGGCGATACCCAGCCCCGCGCCAGCACACAGCGCCATCAGCGTGCGCGGCAGGCGCAGCTGGAAGAATACCCGCGCGTCCATCGTATCATGGAAGATCTCGCTCCAGCGGATGTCGTAGCGCCCCACCAGCAGCGACAGCACAAAGGCCGCCGCCGTCAGCGCCAGTGCAGCGATCATCCGGCGGCGGACACGGCGGGCACTCATCATCCCACTCACTGCAAAAGCTGCGCGGGATCCAGCTCGATCCAGTAGAACGCGCGGTAGAACGTCGCCGCGTCCTGGGCGAAGCTGTCGTAGCGATCCGGGTGCAGCACGCTCGCCAGCCACAGGCTGCCCAGCGTCATCGCCGGCACGGGCGAATCCCACGCCTCCACCGAGGAGGGCATGGCATAGACGCGCCCCTCGCGCACCGCGCGCAGGCCGGAGAGCTGCGCGTCGGCCAGCATTTCTTCCTTAGTATAGTCCGCCTCCGGCACGATCACGATCACGTCGGGGTCCCACGAGAGCAGCTGCTCGTAGGAGACCGTCGCCCAGTAGCTGTCCTCCAGCCCGGATGCGACGTTCTCACCGCCAGCCATGCTGATGAGCGCGTGCTGCGCCATCTTCGCACCCGCCGTGCTCAGATAGCTGCTGTTGCCCGCGAGATAGACCGTCGGTCTGTCTGCATCCGCCAGCAGCGCCTCGAGGCGCTTGAGCTTGTCCGTCATATCCGCAAGCAGCGCCTGCGCCCGCGAGCGCGCGCCGGTCGCCGCGCCCAGCAGCGCCACGGTCTCGCCCATCTGTGCGAAGCTCTCCGGGTTGATCGCGATCACCGGGATGCCCAGCGCCTCCAGCGCGGGCACGACGTCCCGCAGCTTGGCCGGCAGCACGACCAGCTCCGGCGCCAGCGCCGCGCAGCCCTCCAGATCAAAGCTCTTGGCCGTGCCGACATTCGGCAGCTCCAGCAGTTGCGGCGCGGCCAGCGCGTAGATGGGGCGCTGCGCCGCCTTGGCCTCGATGCCCACCAGGCAGTCGGTCTTGCCCAGCGCCATGAGCATGGAGGTCGCGATGTAGTAGCCGCTGACAATGCGCTGCGGCTCCGCCTCAATGGTCACCTCGCGCCCCAGCGCATCCGTCACCGTCACAGGAAAGGCATTTTCCGCCAGCGCGCCCGCGCACAGGCACAGCAGCATCACAAGGGTCAGCAGCACAGCAAACAGCTTTTTCATCGGTATTCTCCCTCTCCGCGCGCTCGCGCGGCTGATTCTTTTGTGATGATAGCACGGCGCGGCACATGCTGTCAATGTGCAGAAAAGGCGGCCTGCCGCATCTGCGGCAGACCGTCGCTATGCCGTTACTCCTCGTCCTGGAGCGCGTCGAAGCCGCGCTCGCCCGTGCGGACCTTGACCACGTCCGCCACGTCGTAAACAAAGATCTTGCCGTCGCCGATGTGACCGGTGTACAGCGCCTTGCGCGCCGCCTCGATGACCTTCTCCACCGGGATCGCGGAGACGACGATCTCCAGCTTGATCTTGGGCAGCAGCATCACGTCCACCGGTACGCCGCGGTAATACTCCGCCGCGCCCTTCTGCTGGCCGCAGCCCGCGACGTTGGTCAGCGTCATGCCGGTCACGCCGATGGCGTTCATGGCGTTCTTGAGCGTCTCGAAGCGGGACTGGCGCGTGAGGATGACGAC
>JBJEYK010000239.1:0-4301 GCA_051886775.1 Candidatus Ventricola sp.
CGAGACGCCGGTCATCGCCGCGATCGCCAAAGACGGCATCGAGCTGCGCGCCAGGGCGCGCGTCACCGTCCGCGCGAACATCGAGCGGCTGGTTGGCGGCGCGGGCGAGGAGACGATCGTCGCGCGCGTGGGCGAGGGCATCGTCACCACGGTCGGCTCCGCGCTGACGCACAAGGAGGTTCTGGAGAACCCCGATCTGATCTCGCGCACGGTGCTGGGCAAGGGCCTGGACGCGGGCACGGCGTTTGAAATCCTCTCTATCGATATCGCGGATGTGGACGTGGGCCGCAACGTCGGCGCGCAGCTGCAGATGGATCAGGCGGAGGCGGATCGCCGCATCGCCCAGGCGAAGGCGGAGGAGCGCCGCGCCATGGCCGTCGCCCGCGAGCAGGAGATGAAGGCCGCCGCGCAGGAGCAGCGCGCCAAGGTCATCGAGGCCGAGGCCGAGGTGCCCAAGGCCATGGCTGCCGCGCTGCGCGATGGAAAGCTCGGCGTGATGGACTACTATCAGATGCAGAACACCATCGCCGACACCTCCATGCGCGATTCGATCGCATCCCTGGGCGCCGGGCAAAATGCGCCGAAGAAGTGACGGCTCCGCCTTTGAAGGAGGGGTGAGCGCATGGATGATTTGATCAGCCTGATTGTGGTGATCCTGATTGTCGTCATCTCGTCGGCTGGCAGCAAGAAGAATAAGGAAAAGAAGCGACAGAAAAAGCTGGAGCGCCAGATGCGCCGGGCGGAAGCGTCCCGTCCGGCTCAGGCGGCTTCCGCCGGGCCGGATGCTGCGCAGACATCCGCGAAAAAGCCGGAGATCCGCGCGGAGCAGGCACAGCCTGCGACGCGGCTCGAGGCGGATTGCGCAAAGCGGCTGCTGCATCTGCACGAGGTCTCCCAGCAGGTCATGGAGGCTGCGGGCGAGGGCGAGGATCCCTGCCATCCCGGCGGCAGACCGGCTGAGGAGCAGGTCGACGCGCCGGTCGCGCAGCCCAACGAGCTGGCACAGGAGCTGCTGCGCGGCATCGTCGTCAGCGAGATACTCACAAGGCCTTGCGACCGCATGGCCCTGCAAAGGAACAGACGGAGAGCATAATGGACAAAGGCATTCGCGTCATCATCGCGGACGATCAGGAAGGCATGCGCATGATTCTGCGCAAGATGATCGAAAAGGCGGAGGGCTTCACCCTCTGCGGCGAGGCGGACAGCGGCAAGGCTGCGCTGGAGCTGGTGGAACGGGTGAAGCCACAGGTGTGCTTCCTGGATGTGGAGATGCCCGGCATGACGGGCCTGGAGTGCGCCAAAGCGATCCAGGACACCGACCCGCGCACCATCATCGTCTTCGCTACCGCGCATGACGACTACATGGCGCAGGCGTTTGAGGTCTACGCGTTCGACTACATGGTCAAGCCGTTCAAGGTGGAGCGCGTGATGAAGACGCTCGAACGCATCCGTCATGTGACGCTTGCGCGTGGCGCGGGCGAGGCGGAGCAGGAGGCGCCCGTCCCCGTTGTGCGCGCACGGGGCGCGGCCAGCGGGCGGATCATGCTCCACCACAAGGAGGGCGTCAACTTCGTCAATCAGGCGGATATCCTGCTTGTGCAGCGCGAGAACCGCTCAACCGTGCTCTATGCTACGGGCGGCAGGCGGTTCGAGACGAGCGAGGCGCTGGGTGACGTGGAGGAGCGGTTGGATCCGAAGATCTTCTTCCGCTGCCACAAGTCGTACATCATCAACCTGAACGTGATCGACAGCATCACGCCGTATGGCCGCTGGACATATGTGGTACATCTGACGGGCACGGATCAGGACGCGCTGATCACGCATGAAAAATACGAGGAGCTGGAGCGCATGTTCTCCTGACCCGCGCAGGCGTAATCCTGCGATTGCATCCAGATCATCCGGGCCGTCCTTCGGGGCGGCCCTTCTGCTGCCCGGAGGAAAAAGGAATACAAAAAAACCCTCCCGGAAAGGAGGGGATAAAGCAGAGCAGATTACTCAGCCTTAGCCAGCACGCGCGCCATGCGCGCCTTCTGACGGTTCGCGGCATTCTTGGAAATAACGCCCTTCGCAGCGGCCTTGTCCACCGCAGAAGAGGCGGTGCTCAGCATTTCAGCAGACGCATTGGCATCGAACTTCTTCAGCGCAGTCTTGGTAGCAGACTTCACCATCTTGTTGCGCAGGGTCTTGTGCTCGGTGACGCTGACGCGCTTGATCGCAGACTTAATGTTCGGCATTGTAGGAATTCACCTCCTCGGGTGTATTCAAATAATCAGCATGGATTATTGTATCACGTTTATCCTCGAATTGCAAGGGCAATTCTCAAGTTTTTGCAACTTTTGCGCGGACTTTTTGCGCGGACGGACTTCTGTTTGATTTTTTTGCGCAGATGCGGTACACTATGGGAGAATACTCGGGGAAACGCTGGCGAAGAAGGCCGGAAAGGAGCCATGATGGAGCACGGGGGCGTTTGGCTGCGCGGCAATCCGCACATGCATACGCGCAGGAGCGATGGCAGGAAAAGCTATGAGGAGGCCGTGGCGCTGTATGAGCGCGCGGGCTATGATTTTATCGCGGTGACGGATCACTGGGTGGTGTCCGAGGGCGGCGAGACGCCGGGCGGCATGCTGCTGCTGCCGGGCTGCGAATACAATGTGGGCGGCGATGTGCGCGAGGGCATCGTGCACATCGTCGGCATCGGGATGGAGCGCGCGCCTGCGCTCACGCGCAGCCAGCCGGGGCTTTGCGCGCAGGCATTGATCGACGGCATCCGCGAGGCGGGCGGCCTGGCGATCCTGGCGCATCCGGCATGGTCGCTCAACAGTGCGGATCGGATGGCGGCGCTGCGCGGCCTGTCCGGCGTGGAGATCTACAACACGACCTCCGGCTTTCCGTTCAATGTCAGGCCGTATTCGGGGCTGTTTGTGGATCAGCTGGCGGCGCAGGGCGTGCTGCTTCCGTGCGTCGCAGCGGACGACGCCCACCAGTACCAGCAGGACGTGCTTGGGGGCTGGATCATGGTGCACGCGCGCGAGCGGACACAGGCGGCCATCCTGCAGGCTATCGCCGAGGGCGACTTCTATGCGACGCAAGGCCCGGAGGCACACCTGACACTGCGGGGCGGCGAGGCCGTGGTGCGCTGCTCGCCCGCCGCGAGCGTGGCGTTTTACAGCGACAGCGTGTGGAATCCGGCCCGCGTGACGCTGGGCGAGGGGATCACCGAGGCCGTTTGTCCTCTTCAGCCGAACGAGACGTATATCCGCGCCGAGGTCACCGACAGCGCAGGCAGGGCAGCCTATACCTCGCCGATGCGCATCAGATGAATTCAAGGGGGTGTCCCGGGAGGGATGCCTCCTTTCTTTTGGCCGGATGCTGTCGCTGCGAAGATTTTTTTCCAAAAAACGAAAAATAGTGTCAGGAATGCCCGTCCTATACACATAGAGAGGCATACGGCAGCCCGTGATGCGGGCTGCGGATGACAACGGACGAGGAGTGAGGAAGATGAAGGGACTTCGCAGAGTGACGGCGCTGCTTGCGGTGCTGCTGGTGCTGCTCGCGCCCGCTGCACTGGCGCAGGAGGCCTACCGCACGACGCTTCGGCAGGGGAGCCGCGGCGACGACGTGACCCGGCTGCAAAACGACCTGAAGGCGCTCGGCTTTTATCACGGGTCGATCACCGGCCACTTCGGCGGGCTGACGCGCGATGCCGTGCGGCGCTTTCAGCGCAAGCACAAGCTGACCGCGGACGGCGTCGCCGGGCCACTGACGCTCAGCTGCCTGACGGCGGAGCTGGGCGGTACGACGCCTGCGAGCAGCCCCGCGCCCGCGCAGAGCGATGCGATCACGCTTCGCCTGGGCGCAAAGGGCGACGCAGTGCGCACGCTGCAGGAGCGCCTGGATGCGCTGGGCTATTACGACGGCTCGATCACGGGCAGCTTTGGCAGGCTGACGCAGGACGCGGTGTTCCGCTTCCAGCGGGAGAACAATCTGTCCGCGGACGGCATCGCGGGCCGCCTGACGCTGGCCAAGCTGTCTGCGGCGATCGACAAAAAGGACGGCGGGCAGAGCGGCGCGCTGGAAGGGCAGGACGATGAACCGGAGGAAGACCTGGACGACTGGAAGCTCGACACCGGCAAGACCCTGCGCTATGGCACGCGTACAGACGAGGTGAAGAAGCTCCAAAGCATGCTCAAGGCGCTGGAATTCTACGATTCCGGGTCGACGGGCTACTATGGCACGCAGACCGTGGCGGCAGTGCGGGCGTTTCAGCGTGCGCAGAAGCTGACGGAGGACGGGATTGCAGG
>JBJEYK010000240.1:0-4276 GCA_051886775.1 Candidatus Ventricola sp.
AGCTTTGCCGGCCAGCCCTGCGCGGCCATCGGCAGCGACCAGGGCGCCTGGCTGCTCTGCCCGCCCGAGGGCGAGAGAGAGGACTGGCGTGTCCGGCGGATGACGGACGTGCCCACCGGCGAGGTGTGGCTCTGCGATCTGGACGGCGACGGGCTGGAGGAGCTGGCGACGATCGAGGCCTTTCACGGCACGACGCTGCGCGTCTATCACCAGGCCGGGGAGGGCCAATGGCAGTGCGTGTGGACCTGCCCGCTGCGCATGACGTTTGCGCATGCGCTGTGGTGCGGCGAGCTGTTTGGCCGGCGCTGCGGCGTGTGCGGCAGCCGCCGGGATACGGCGCCGCTGTTCGCCTTCTGGTATGAGCAGGGCGCGTACCGCATGGAGCTGATTGAGGAGGGCGCAAGCGCGAGCAACGTGTTTGTGAGCCAGTATTGCGGGCAGAGCTGCCTGCTGTCCGCCAACCATGGGCGGAACGAATGCGCGATGTACACGATGGAATGAACGGTTCCATCATCAGGATATCAAGATCGAGAATAGAGGAGGAAACCGCAATGAGCGAATATGTGCTTCCCAAGAAGCAGACGGCCGTCGTGCTGACCGGCCCGAACAACCAGTATGAAATCCGTCACGATGTGGACGTGCCCGACGATCCGGGCTTCCAGGAGTGCATCGTCAAGGTGATGGCGATTGCCATCTGCGGCACGGATCCCAAGCTGCTCAAGGGCAAGCCGTATCACTACTGCCCGGAGAATTATCCGTTCACCATCGGCCACGAGTGGTCTGGCGTGGTGGTGAAGGTAGGCCCCGGCGTGTTCAACCTCAAGGTGGGCGACCGGGTTGCGGGCGAGGCGCATCGTGGCTGCGGCGTGTGCGAAAACTGCAAGGCGGGCCGCTACTCGCTGTGCCTGAACTACGGCAAGGACGAGACGGGCCACCGCCACTACGGCTTCACCACCGAGGGCGCGTATCAGCAGTACATCCGTTACAGCTGCGGCAGCCTGACTAAAATGCCGGACAACGTGAGCTTCGCCGAGGCCGCCATGTGCGACACTGCCGGCGTGGCGTTCCATGGCCTGGAGCGCGCGGGCGTGAAGCCGGGCGGAACGTACTGCGTCATTGGCCCCGGCCCGATCGGCTTCATGGCGATGAAGATCGCCCGCGCGCTGGGCGCTGCGCACGTCATCTGCGTGGGCCGCGGCGCGAGGCTGCAGGCCGCCATCGACCTGGGCGCGTGCGACCCGGATATGGCGATCAACTTCGAGGAGCAGGATCCCGTCGCCGAGGTGCTGCGCATGACCGGCGGCATCGGCGCGGACAACGTCTGCGAGGCCTCCGGCGCGCCCAACGCGCTCAACCAGGCGATCGACATGTGCCGCAAGGGCGGCACCATCGTGCAGCTGGGCACCATGCACAGGGATCACAAGGAGCCGGTGCGCCTGCAGCCGATCACCTTCAAGGAGCTGGCGCTCTTTGGCAGCCGCGGCAACCCCAACGCGACGGCGGCGGTGCTGCACCTCATGTCCACCGGTCAGCTGCGTGTGAAGGAAATGATCACCCACACCTATCCGCTCGAGCAGTTTACCGAGGGCATGGACACCTTCGTCGGCCGCAAGGAGGGCTGCGTGAAGGTCGTCTTCTTCCCCAATGAGATCCCGGACGAGTACAAGAAAGCGGGTCGAGTGGCACGGTAAGCATGAAAAAGGGCTGGATTCCGCTGCTGGCGCTGCCGGTGATCTGGGGCAGCTACTATGTGGCGTCGCACCACGCGCTGACCTTCATGTCGGTGTTTTCCGTGGGCGTGGTCATCCGGGCGCTGACGCTGGTCTTTCTGACGGTGCTGATGGGGGCCAGGGGTGAGCTGCGCTCGCTGCTGCGGCTGGAGCACATCTTTGGATGGCTGTGCATGATCGGCCTGATGGGCTTTCTGCTGGACGCGACGGCCTTTGTCGGTTTGCAGCTGTCGCCCGCGGGCATCGGCACCGCGCTGCTCAAGTGCGACGTGCTGATGGTGAACGCGATCTCCGTGGTGGTCTATCATGAGCGCTTCACGAAATCGGACTGGCTGCTGACGCTCGCGATGCTGCTGGGCGTGTTCATGCTGCTGGGCATCGATTTCCGGCACATGGAGTTGTTCAACCCGGGCAACATCTTCTTTATCCTCAGCGCGCTGTTCGTGTCGATCAACGCGTTCCTGATTCAGCATGTGCAGCGCCACCCGGTCAATCCGGCGGGAGACATGGTGATCGCCTACTACAATAACCTGATTACGCTCGTGCTGTTCACGCTTGCGGCACTGTTCACGGGCCAGGCCTCGCAGCTGCGGGACGTCTTCTCCGGCGGCGAGCTTGGCGCGGCGCTGCTGCTCTCCGGCATCGGGCAGACGCTGATCTACATCGTGTACTACCACAACCTGCGCACACATCCGGTCTGGCTGGTGAAGGTGATCCTGCTGCTGATGCCGATCGTCTCGGCGGTGCTGAGCCTCATCATCTTCGGCGAGCGGATGACGGCGATCCAGGTATCTGGACTGGTGATCGTGCTGCTGGGCGCGATGTGCATCCTGGTTTCCCGCCACAGGCGGGAGGCCGCACGGGCGGAATGAACTGGAAAGGATGAATGGGATATGACGGAATTCTCTTACTGCATGCCCTCCCGCGTCGTGCTGGGCGTGGGCAGCACGGGCCGCATCGGCGAGTATGTGCAGGGCAGCCGCGTGCTGATCGTGTGCGATCCCTTCATGTACAAGTGCGGCATGGCGCAGAAGGTCGGCGCGCAGATGCCGGGCTGCGAGGTGGCGTACTATTCGGGCATCGAGCCGAACCCGTCCTGCGAGAGCGTGGACGAGGCGACCGCCGCGGCGCGCAGGCTGGGCGCGACGACGGTCGTGGGCATCGGCGGCGGCAGTGCGCTGGATGTGAGCAAGATCGTCGCCTGCCTGACCACGCAGGAGGGCAGCATCTACGATTATTACAGCGGCGGGACGCGCAAGCTGGATAAGCGCACCGTGCGCCTGATCTGCATCCCGACGACGGCGGGCACCGGCAGCGAGGTGACAAACGTCGGCGTGTTCACCAACAGCAAGACGCACATCAAGATGCCGTTCGTCTCGCAGGAATTCTGGCCGGACGTGGCGCTGCTCGATCCGGAGTTGACCTACACGCTGCCCCCGGCAGTGACGGCATCCACGGGCATGGACGCCTTCTGCCACGCAATTGAGGCCTACTGGAATAAGGGCAGCAACCCCATCAGCGACGCGCTCGCGGTGGAGGCCATGCGCCTGATCCTGCGCTACATCAAAGCCGCCTACGACGACGGCACGAATACGGAGGCACGCGAGCAGATGCAGCTGGCCAGCCTCCTGGCGGGCATCGCCTTCAGCCAGACGCGGACGACCGGCATCCATGCGCTCAGCTTCCCGCTGACCACGGAGTACGGCGCCAGCCACGGCACGGCGTGCTCGATCACACTGCCCGCCTTCATCCGCGTGGTGAACGAGGGTGCGGCTGACAAGATGGCGACGCTGTGCGCCGCGCTGGGCTACGGCGACACGCAGGCGCTGGCCGACGCCGTGGAGGCGCTGATGGTCTCCATGGGCATGCCGGTGCGCCTTGGCCAGCTCGGCGTGAAGGAGGAGGCGCTCGACCACATCACGCAGGTGGGCCTCGGCGCGGCGATCATCCAGCTGACCCCGGCGACCATGAATGCCGAAACCGTCCGCGCGCTGCTGCGCAGCATTCTGTAAGCGGATCGATCTTCCCCCAATGCCATCACCGGGCCGCCGCAGAGCGATTGATTCTGCGGCGGCCCGCGCTTTATGCCGGAATGAGGTGAACACTTCAGCTTTGAGGGAAATGAACGTGCGCTTGTGGGACAAAATGGCTGACTTATGTTAAATCTATGTATAAATTGCTTGACAAACTTGTCGCCATTGGCGTAGAATGATCCCAATAAAAGGCGCGTCTCCGGGAATCGACAGGGGGGCCGCGCCCAATGAAAAAGGAGGATCCTTATGAAAAAGACTCTTGCGCTCGTTCTCGCCGTCATGATGCTGGCGCTGGCTGGCAGCGCGCTGGCCGCGGGCACCGTGGTCATCTATTCTCCGCACGACGCCGATCCGCTGGCCGCGGGCGTGGCGATGTTTGAGGCTGCGTATCCGGATATCAAGGTTGAGGTCATCGCGGGCGGCACCGGCGAGCTGTGCCAGCGCATCGTGGCTGAGGCCGAGAATCCGCAGGGCGACGTCCTCTGGGGCGGCGGCGCGGACACGCTGGCCGGC
>JBJEYK010000241.1:0-4245 GCA_051886775.1 Candidatus Ventricola sp.
GGGCAAATCGACCACGATGAAGATGCTGCTGGGGCTGACGCATCCCAGCGAGGGCAGCGTGACGATCTTCGGGCAGGAGATGAGCGCACGCAATCGCCTGGCGCTGCTGAAGGACATCGGCTCGCTGATCGAATCCCCCTCGGCCTATGGCCATCTGAACGCGCGGGACAACCTGCGCATTGCGGCGGAGCTCAAGGGCGTGCCGTATGCGGACATCGGGCGCGTGCTGGAGATTGTGCATCTGGAGAAGGAGCGCACCCGGCTGGTGCGCCAGTTCTCGCTGGGCATGCGCCAGCGGCTGGGCATCGCGCAGGCGCTGCTGGGCAGGCCGAGGCTGCTGATCCTCGACGAGCCAACCAACGGCCTCGACCCGGAGGGCATCCACGAGATGCGCCTGCTGATCCACAGCATTCCCAAGGCATATGGGGCGACGGTGCTGGTCTCCAGCCATCTGCTGGGGGAGATGGAGCAGATGATCGACCATGTGGGCATCATCCACCATGGCCGCCTGCTGTGGCAGGGCACGCTGGAGGCGCTGCAGCGCGAGCGCGGCGGCGAGGTGATCGTGACGCGGCGCAGCAGAACGCTGGAGGAGATCTTCCTCGGGCTGATCGGCGAGAAGGAGACGCGGCGCGGGGAGGTGGGCGCATGAGGGCGGCGCTTCGCGCGGAGCTGCGCAAGATGAAACACGGCGTGTGGATCGCGGCGGGCGCGGCGCTGATGGTCGTGGCGTCCTGCTCGCGCAGCGGCGGGGATTCGCCGCAGTGGAAGGCCGTGGGATACTTCGCGCTGCTGACCAACCTGTCGATGATGAACGCCGTGGCGATGCCGCTGACCATGGCCGCGCTGGCATCCCGGCTGTGGGATGTGGAGACGAAGGGAAACGGCTGCCGCTTGCTCTACACCCTGCAGAGCCGGGAGAGCCTGTTCGCCGCCAAGGCGCTGCTGGGCATGGGGCAGAACCTTGTGCTGTGCCTGACAGAGTGCGCGGGCTTTGTGGCGCTGGGGCATCTGGCGGGGTACACGCAGGCGCTGGAGCCGGCGCGCGCCGCATGGCTGCTTGTCAGCACGTTTGCCGTGAACGCGATGCTATTCTTTGCAGCGCTGCTGCTGAGCGTGCTCTCGCGGACGCAGGTTCTGCCGCTGGGCGCGGGGCTGATCGCCAGCCTGACGGGCGTGTTCGGGGCGTTCATGCCATCGGAGCTGACGTGGCTTGTCCCCTGGGCGTACTATCTGCCGATGAGCGCGCTGCGCATGAGCTATGACCGCGAGGCGCGAATCGCGCTGTTCGAGCCAATGCCGTGGACGCTGCCCGCCGCGCTGCTGGCGGCATCGCTGCTGCTGGGGTCGATAGCGCTTGGATTGGCGCTGCGCGCCGTGAGCAACCGGGAGGTGTGACGTAATGGCAGGATGTATTCGGGCGGAGCTTTGCAAGCTTCGAGGCGCGTGGGTGTTCGCTGTGCTTTTGCTGCTGCCGGCGATCTCTGCCGCGTACGGGACGTTCAACTACTGGCAGAACCGCGAGATCCTGACAAACGGCTGGATGAGCCTGTACACGCAGCACACGCTGTTTGACGCGCTGTTCTTTTTTTCGCCGATGATCGGTGTGTTTGCGGCCTATCAGTGGCGGCTGGAGCATGTGGGGCGCAACCTGTACACGATGCTGAGCGCGCCGGTGCCGCCACTTGCATGCTTTGCGGCGAAGGCACTGATCGTGTACGCGCTGGCGCTGATGACCCAGGGCTGGACGCTCCTGCTGTACATCGTGTGCGGTAGGATGCTCTGCGGCCTGCCGGGCCTGCCGCCGGTGTCCATCGTGCTGTACATGCTGCGCGGGATGCTGGGCGCCGCGCCCATCGTCGCGCTGCAAACGCTCCTGTCCATGGTGAGCCCCGGCTTCGCGATGCCGGTGCTGCTTGCGCTGGTGGGCGGCGTGGCGGGCATGGGTTTTGCGACAGAGGGGGCAGGGCTGTGCTGGCCCTACGCGCTGATGATCCTGGGCATGAACGCCAACCGGAACGAGGACATGCTCTCCGGCGGGCTGGGCGGCTATGTGCTGGTGTGCGCCGGGTATACGCTGGCCATTTTCCTGCTGGCACAGCTGCTGCTGACGAAAAGAGATGTGAGGGCCTAGTGCCGTGTTCTTCCGGAATACAGGGTTTTCCGTGGCCCTGCTATCCTGCCCGCACAAGCTGAACGAAAGGACGGATACAGCCGCCGCGCAGTGCGCGGCGGCTGTAAGCCTGGATTCAGGAGAGGGGCGCTGCCGTGTTCCCAGGCGCAGGGGACGAGGGAACGTCCGGCGTGCCGGTATCAAGCATGGAGAAGGCAGTCGGCACGGGGGCCTGTGCATCGCTCTGCGCAGAGGGCAGCGTGCCAGACAGCTCTGCTGAGGCGATCGGCTCCGGCTCGTTGGCAGGTACAGGCGTCTCAGCGGGCGTTTCAGCGGGAGCCGGCGTCTCGGTAGGAACCGGCGTTTCGGTGGGAGCCGGCGTATCAGCCGGAGCCTCGGGCGTCGGCTCCGGCACATCGGAGGGCGCAGGCGTCGGCGTCACCAGCGGATCGACATCCTCGATGGACGAGGTGATCTCGGGCAGCGGGGTGATGACCGGCATGACGGCCAGCTCCGGGGACGGCTCGCCGGCAAAGGGACGGCCATCCTCCAGAATGCAGTCGCCGATGCGCGTGCGTGCTGTGGCGGAATCGCCGACCAGCTGCAGGGATGCGCCGGGCTGCGCGCTGCTGTCGAGTGCGTCGCCGCCGGAGAACGAGCCGGTGAGATGGAAGGAGGCGGAGCCGCCTGCATTCATCAGGATCAGTGCAGCGCCGCCAAACGCCTCGCCTGCACCGCCCTTGACCGCGCCGCTGATGCCGACGTTGACATTGTCGTCGGCGGAGATGAGCTGGATGCCGTCGCCGCCGACGCTGCCCTCGCCGCCCTGGAGCGTACCATCGACCGTGACGAAGGCGTTGCCGCTCAGGTCGTAGAGGTTGAGGGCGTGGCCGCCGAGCGACGTGCCCTTGCCGCCCTGGATGCTGCCGGTGATCATGACGGCGCCGGCCTCGCTCAGGGGCGAAATGACCACGCCCGTGCCGCCGATGCTGCCGCTGCCGCCGGAGACGGTGCCCTCAATGCTGCCGTAGAAATCTCCGCCGCTGTGGCGGATGGCGATGCCATCGCCCTCGCGGCCCCCTTCGACAATGCAGCCCCGCTCGACAATCAGCGTGCCGCTGCCGGAAAAGCTGACGCCGCTTTGCGCGTCGCCGCCGGACACCGTGACGGCGTTGCCCAGCAGGATGTTGGATTGGCCGTCGATGGAGAGCGTATCCGTCAGATGGATGTGGTCGAAGGCGATGGAGGCGTCCCGCAGGCGAAGGCCGCGGATCGCGGCAGACTGCCCGTCGGCGGAGGAAATACGTACCGACGCCGCGGAGGCGAGCGGGGGCTGCCCGTCGGCGGACAGCTCGCCGGAGATGAGGATCACGTCGCCGTCCTGCGCGGAGGCCAGCAGCTCGCACAGCGCCTCGTAGGAGGCCGCTGGCCCGAGCGTCGCGGCGCATGCGCCCGGCACATAGACAAATCCTATAATGGAAGCAAGGGCCAGCGCCCATAAGCGTTTGAGCATGGAAAGAACTCCTTTCACCATGAGGGAAGAAAAACACCTTCCCATCATGGATGACATTATACCACACAGCGCGGGATCAGGCAAGCCGCCGTCAGGGCAGGCCGGAGCCTGCGCTGCTGCATGGCATTTTTTCGCGGAAGTGCATTTTGCGTGCCTCCCTTTCTTTTCATTCGTTTCCCTTTGTGGTATAATAAACTGATTCATTGTGATTCCCCGGCGGGGGCAACATCGTAGAGTTGGGAGTTTGAAGCATGCAGCTGCCTTTCATTTCGGTCATCCTGCCCGTGCGCAACGAGGAAAAATATATCACCGCCTGCGTGGCGTCGATCTTTTCGCAGGACTATCCTGCCGAGCTGATGGAGGTCATCTTTGTCGACGGCCGGTCGGAGGATCGGACGGTGGCGCTGCTGCGCGACATGCAGGCGGAGCATCCGCAGATCGTCGTGCTGGACAATCCCAACCGCACCGTGCCCTACGCGATGAACATCGGCATCCGCCACAGCCGCGCCCAGATCATCGTGCGGCTGGACGCGCACGCGGAGTATCCGCCGGACTACATCCGCCTGTCGGTGGAGACGCTGCTCACGAAGGACTGCGACAACGCGGGCGGCGTGTTTGA
>JBJEYK010000242.1:0-4229 GCA_051886775.1 Candidatus Ventricola sp.
TCTTCTCCATCTACAATCAGCAGAAGATCAACAAGCGCGAGGCCGCTGCCAAGGCTGCCGCCAAGGCGGGCAAGTAATTTCACCTCAAGCGCAACACAAAGCCGTCCGGTTCCGGGCGGCTTTTTCATGCTCTGTCAATCAAAGCGGCGTTTACGATTCCAAGCGCATCCTATCGCCTATCCAATCGCGCTTCATTTCCAGAAGTCCTCTGTCTGCCTGAGGAAATCCATGCAGGCCACAGAGGCCAGTGCCAGAAACAGCGCGAGCTCCATCCGCAGCATGGCCATCTCCCCTTGATGTCTATTGTACTGCCCCGGCCTGCAGAATAGATCGATATTGGAAGGAAATGTGTCTCTTTCGGCATCCGGCGTCGGAGGTATGGCAGTCTTGTGTACGCCGCACCTGTATCCAAAACGGAGAAAAGCCTTCACCGGTTGGGCAAAGCCTCTTGTCAGAAGCCAGACGGGCCAGCGGTTATCGCTTCAGCACAAATTCCTGAACAGGGCTGCCAAATGCTTCTGTCAGCCTTCCTTCCGTAAAGCCAATCCGCTTATAGAATGCTCTCGCAGCGGTGCCCTGAGGTACGCCGTCGCGATACGTCGTAACCCATACGTCCCTCTGGGGATCCATTTTCGTAAGCATATGCGACACCATCCTCTGCGCGATATGCTGCCTGCGGTGCTCAGGGTCGACAGCCAAAAAGCAAAGCATACTGCTTTCCCGTGAGAACAGCAGCGTGCCGACAATTCTCCCCTGCTCCTTCGCGCAGATGGCCGCCTCTCTGCTCATAAAGCCTGAAACCGCATTCCTGTGCTCATCCAGCGCTTCCCCGGTTTCAAGCCCGGGAAAGGCGTCCTTCACCCTTTCCACAAGGCTCATCCAGCCGTCCAAATCCTGCTCCGCCGCCAGATCGATGGTCATTTTCTTCCCTCCTCGAATTCTGATTTTGCGCATCCTGACAAGCAGGCATCGATCACGCCAATCCATATAGCCCAAACGGATTCGTTTCCAATTCTTTTCGATAAATGCTTACTACATCCCAAATATCAAAAAACATGGTTTTGCATTTTCCAATATATCCATCCTGAATGACGCCCTTTTGGTAAGCCATATCCTGAATGGTATACCATGGCTTCACCGGTGGTTCGCCAGCCTCCACAAACCAATCATCATGCGGGTATTTCCTGTATATCTCCTGCGTTGGTGCAAATATCTTTCTGATTTCTTCAGGCAAAACATCTTCCATATAGTGCATTGCAGTCAATTTGTAAATGTCGACACCAAGCAATAACGCTTTTCCGCCATGATGAATGACATAATCCAAGCCGCCAATCACGGCCTGCTGTGCATGTTTGCCCCAACCAGAGGTTCTAATCACGCCTTTGCCTGTGATCACGTCGTCCCGCTGTCGGAATGTATCTGCAATGATTCCCATGTCCGTCCTCTGTGCATTCTCCGGCAGAACCTTCCTCTTTGCAGTGATCCCCATCTCCCGATCCTCCTGCGTCAGCTCCATGGGCGGGCCTAGCCTCAGCGCGGGCATAAAGATGCTGCCGTTCTTTCCCACACATTCCATGAGTGCCTCTATGACCGTATCCGCACCGCCTTCAACATATCCAAAGCTGCTGAGTGAGCTGTGTACTTCGATCTCCATCCCCTGATGAAGACCCATCTTTTTCAATTCCTCAACCAATTCTGTTCTTTTCATGATGAATCTTCCTCAACGGTTCTCTTCATGGCGATTCGTCTTTTGCCCTGCTGCCTGCGATGCCAGAATGTCTCAAGCACGCTTCATTTTTTCCCATTCTTCTCTGGAAATCGCGTAGGCGTACGAGACCGTATTCTTCGGGTCTGCGTACTCCTTCACCTTTTTCATTCCATTGGCAATCGCCGTCCTGTAGGAGCCGACATTGGTATATTTCATATAGGAATAAATGACGCCATAATCCGTATGCTCAAACGCCCAGTCCCGCACTGCCCGCGCAGCCTCCTTGCCCAATCCCTTGCGCCAATGCCTTTTGTGAATGTGATAGCCGATCTCCGGGAGCATCTCCCCGTCAATATTCTGCATTGTCATGCCGCAATCGCCGATGAATTCGCCCGTTTGCTTCAGCACGACCGCCCACAATCCGAACCCGTATTTCCGATAGTTATCCAGATTCCATGCAATCCAACCCTTGGTTCGTTCGGCATCAAACGGAGCAGGATAATGCTGCATGGTTTCGGGATCTGACACAATTTCATACAATGCGTCAAAATCATCCCATGTCAGTTCTCTGAGAACAAGTCTTTCCGTTTCGATCATCATACTTCCTCCTTTGCGGTACACTCCGCCTGCCGCCTAAAACGGGGATATTCTCCTCACCGCGTCATCGCGGCTCCCCTGCGTACCATTGCAGGATGGCGGAAAGGTTCTCCGGACAGACATAGCTTGCGTCCCTGCTCAGCAGCTCCAGCATCCGCTCATCCTGCGCGGAGCGCTGCTTCTGGGCGGTGAGCGCCCTGGTCAGCATGGAAATCATCAGCTTGTCGATCCCCTTTAGTCTGCCGCGGTCAATACCGCCCTGGAGCGTAAACAACGGGATCTCCTCCGGAATAGAGGTCGCCTTCCGAACCTCGGCAATCAGCGTTCCGGTATCGCACAGCCCGACGCCGCAGACGGCACAGACGGCAAAACGCCTCGCCGCCGTGCGATAGCCCTTGACATGGCTGGCATGAAGCCAGCCCATATAGAGCACCGGACTGCCGTCGGGGAGATGCGCGCATGCCTCGTCAAGAGCATACACAGAAAGCCCCATCTGTTCTCCCAACAGCAGGGCGTATTGCCGGGTATGCCCGGCCTGGGACGTATAGACAATCGCGGCTGGTTTCATCTCAGTCTCACTCCTCCCTGACGGGGTCTGATATCCGGCTTTTCCCCGACGCTGCGGGTGTTGGCCGTCCATAGCGTTTTCACTTCTCCCCTCTGCGCCGCCCCAGATAGCGGAATACCCGGCACTGATACGCCCGATACTCCGCGCCAAACGCGGCGATCAGATAGCGCTCCTCCTGTAAAATCTGCAGGTGCAGCATGACGATGGCAAAAACGGTCAGCAGCACCGTCAGCAGGTTGCAGAACATGAGCAGCATGCCGATATACTGCAGGTCAAAACCCAGGAAGGCCGGGTTGCGGCTGAAGGCGTAAATGCCGTCCGTCACCAGCTCTGTCTTGTCCTGATCGGGGATACCGGCCCGCCAGCTGTCCTTCATGCAGAGGACGGAAATCCCAAAGAGGCCGTCGCCAAGCAGCCCGACGCACAGTCCGGTGAAACGGGCGCCTGCGGGCAAATAGCTCCACCCGAATCCGATGGACAGCAGCTGCGCCGGGATGATGCCCACGGTAGCGATGCTCATCAGCACTTCAACCGTGCGGGTCTTTGCGTCCCTTCTGCGCCCAATCTGCATGGTCTGAATGCCCCGACGCTTCTGACGCCACTGCTTGACGAGATAGATTCCGTAAAACACCGCCAGTACCAGCAGCGCCAGCAGACGGTAGGGCAGAGATTCCTCCAGCGGCAGCTTCATGTCAATCTTCCTCCTTCATCCAGCTTCCAGATACATTGATCCCTGCGGAACAGCAGGCACACGCCGATTCCCGGCAGCCACAAGGCGGCAAAGAAAAACGCCGGGCAGAGGCCTTTTGTGAAGAACATCGCTCAGTCGCATTCCTGGAAGGCGCAGAGCTTCATTCTCACCCGCATGTGTATTGTACAGAAAACACGCCGCCGCATATAGGGGACTTTTGCAGCTGGTTGTGTCTGTTTTATAGGTATTCACGCACATAGGAGGCTGATGATCGCCGCCCTTCATCAGCATGCGCTGCCGGGCATGACGAAAACGGGCGAGCCTCGTCGGCCCGCCCGCGCACGGTGTCGGAACTGAATTACTTGGAGAGCAGAATCTGGTCGACCCACTGCTGATAGAGACCCTCGGCGTTGATCGTGTCGATCAGCTCCTGAATCTTCGCCGTCAGCGCAGTCTCGCCCTTGACGCTGGCGATGTAATTGCCGCCCTCGAAGTCGAAGGCAAACTCGGCAACCTCCAGGTCGTCGTTCTGGGCCAGCACGCTGTCATACACGGTCTTCGGGACGGCCAGCGCGTCGACGCGGCCGGTCTTGACCATGTTCACGCCGTCCGGGATCTTGGTGACCAGCTCGAGGGTCGCGCCGGCGAGCTGCTCCTCGACCATG
>JBJEYK010000243.1:0-19777 GCA_051886775.1 Candidatus Ventricola sp.
ACCCCGCCTAAGGGCTTTCCGGTCGCCCTTAGGAATCCTTCGGCCCCTCATAGGTAAGGAAGCTGGACATCCATTGAAACGATCGCATTTCTTAGTAAGCTAAAGCATCCCAAAACCCCCGACAAAAGCCCGATCGATAGCCCCTCGAAAAGCCAAAAGCTGCCGGATCACTCCGACAGCTTTTTGCAATGCTTTGATCACTCGAAGAGATCGTCGTCGCCATCGTCCGCGCCGCCGTCCTCCACGAAGTCATCCTCATCGTCCTTGCGGCCAAAGAGACCGCGCTTTTTCTTCTTCATCGGCTTGATGTCGCTGCGCTTGCGGCCCGCGCGGCCCTGGGCGGCATAGGGATCCGCCTCCTGGCGGCGGAGCGCCTCGGCCTGCTCGGGGCTGAAGCGGATGGTCTCGCCCGCCTGCGCGCCGGCGTCGACAGCCTCCTCCCTGGCTGCGGCATCATGCGCCAGGCCTTCCGTCTCCGCAGCCTCCCGTCCGTCCTGCTCCGCCTGCACAGCCTGCTCGACGGCCAGGCGGCCAAACACGCGGGTCTTCGAATCGTCCACCTTGCCCTGGGCGACAAACTCCGGCCTCTGGTCGACCGGTGCGACGCGCAGCGTCTCGTCGGCGGGCACCGCCCTGGCAGCGCGGCGGCGGCCCTCCTCGTTCTCCAGGCGGCGCATGGCGTCGCGCGCGGGCGTGCTGGACGGCTCATGCAGCCTGGCCGCGTCCTCCTCGGTCAGCTCGGTCGCCGGAACGATCGGCTCCTGCTGCGGCTTAGGCTCCCTGGTCTGCGGGGCGCCGCGCCGCTTGCGGCCCCTGTGATTGCGCACGTCCGGCGACAGCTCGATCGTGTCGATCGCCTGCGCCATGCGCCTTTTGCGCTTGGCAGCGCGCACGCCGCTCACGCCCAGGATCACCGCCAGCAGCGCGGCAAGCACCCCGGCGGCGATATAGAGCACCATGGGATCCACATGCGCCTCGATGATGTCGCGCAGCGTCGGCGCGGGCGTAGCCGTCGGCACCGGGGAGGGCGTCGGCGGCACCGGCGTGGGCGTCGGCGCGGCGGTCGGCGTGGGCGTCGGGGCGACATAGCTCACCTTCAGGATGTTGGAGGCGTAGCTCTTTTCGTTGGAATCGGCGTCCTTGCCCTTGACGACGAACTGGAACTGGCCGGCGATGCTCGTCTCCAGATCGAACACAATGGTCCGGCTCTCGCCGTAGGGCAGCGACGGGATGGTAGCGACGGTCTTCCCCGCCTGCTCGATGGTGAGGTTGGTAGCGTCCAGCTGGCCGACATTGCGCACCACCACGCCGAAGCGGATCACTGCCGGCTCGGTGTGGATGACGTCGGTCTGCGCGTCGGCCTCGATCTCCAGCACCAGCGCGCGGGAGGCGTCCTGCGTGGTGACCTCCAGCTCGTTGGAGACGACGCCCACCTCCTCGCCGTTCGCATCCAGGCCGGACACGCTGGCGCTGATTGCGCCCGCCTGCACGGCGGACCACTCGACCTTCCGGTCGAGCGACGCGCCCGGAGCCAGCTCCACGCCGGAGGCGACGCTCGTGCCGTCGCTGAGCGTCGCGTTCAGAGCGGTGTACGCCGTATTGCCGGTGTTCTTCATCGAGAGCGTCAGCGTGAGCCTCTCACCGGGATAGACGTTCTTGGTATTCTCCGCCTTCAGCTCGACCTCCAGGCCGTCCTCGGCGACGGTGATGGTCTTGCGCGCCATGTCGGAGATGGTCATGGTCTTGGAGGCGCCAGCCGCCTGATAGGTGATGGTCGGCTGGCTGACCAGCTCCTTGCTGCCCATGGTGAAGGTGTCGGTGAGCGTGATCTTCTCCCCGACGGAGAGCGACGGCTGGGCCAGCTTTTCCTTGGAGACGCCGCTGTTTTCCACCACGATGTTGCGCAGCTCGACGTTGCCGGTGTTGGAGAGCGTGTAGGAGAGCGTCACGCTCTGCCCCTCGCGCGCGCTGACGGGCGAAATGCTGTATGTCGCCGTCAGCTGAGGCGCGGCCGCCTCGGTCTGGATGGTGACCGGCACGGTGCGCTTCATCTCGGTCTTGGTGCCCTGGTTGTCAACCGTGTAGGTGATGTAGTAGTTGATGCGGCCCTTGGCGATCTGGTCGCCCGTCACGCGCCAGGCGCCGGTGTACGTCACGCTCTGCTCGGCCTTGAGCCCGCTGTATTTCTCAACCGAATTGCCCTCGGGATTGTACAGGACGATCGTGTCGAGCATGTCCGTCTGGCTGCTGTTGTAGATCTTGATGGTGATGGCGACCTCCTGCTCGGAGATGACCGACTGCGGCTCGCTGAGCGAGGACACGCGGATCGGGTCAGCCGTGTCGGCGACGGCGGATGCGCCGCCCAAGAGCAGCAGCACAGCCATCACGAGCGCCGCGGCGAGTCGGATGCCTCGATTGTCCATTGTTTCGTTCAGAACCGGGAGAGCCCGGCTCCTTCCTCCCTTCCCCGGCAGAAAACGCCGCCGATCTATGACAAAAGCGTACACAAATCCACTTTGGTTTATTGTAGAGCATTCAAGCCCTTCTGTCAAGTGCGGGCGAATTTTGGCTGCGCCGGGGCGAATTTTGGCTACGCCAGCGCCGCCGCCGTCAGCACGCCCGCCAGGTATGCGCCCAGCGCCGCGGGGATGGCGTAGCGCGTGCGATGCACGCCCGCCGCGCCCATGTACACCGACGCCGTGAAAAAGACCGTCTCGCTCGCCCCGCACACGACGCAGGCGACGCGCCCGGCCCGGCTGTCCGCGCCGCAGGCAGCGAGCACCGCCTGCACCTGTGCCAGCGCCGCCGAGCCGGACAGCGGACGCACCAGCAGCACGGGAGCCGTCTGCGCGGGCAGCCCCAGCGCGGCAAGCGCCGGCGAAAGCGCGCGCTCCAGCGCCGCGAGCACGCCCGTCTCCCGCCAAAGCGCCGTAGCCATCAGCATCGCGCACAGATACGGCGCCATCGAAAGCAGAGCCCTCAGGCCTTCGCGCGCGCCGGAGACAAACGCGTCGTACACGTCCACACGCGCGCGCAGCGCGCACAGCAGCACGCCCACCACCAGCGCCGGCAGCACATACGACGAATCAGGCATGCGTTTTGCTCCCCTTCGCACACAATTTGCACAAGGCAATGCCTGTCAGACACGAGACCGCCGTCGCCGCCAGCGTCGGCAGCACGATGTCCGCGGGCCGGGCCGCGCCCGCCTGCGCGCGCAGCGCGATCATCGACGTGGGCAGCAGCTGCACGCCCGCGGCATTGATCGTCAGGAACAGGATCATCGCGTCGCTGGCCTCGCCGTCCCCGCGCGCATCCGCCATCGTGCGCATGGCCGCGATGCCCGCAGGCGTCGCCGCGCCGCCCGCGCCGAGCATGTTCGCCGCGAGGTTGGCGCAGATGTCGCCCAGCGCGCGCTCCTCGCCCAGCGCAAAGGGAAACAGCCGCATCATCGGCCTGCGCAGCGCCGCCGCCAGCGCCGTGATCAGCCCGCTTTCCCGCGCCACGCCCAGCAGCCCGCCGAAGAACGCATACGCCCCCGCCAGCGCCAGGCACAGCTCCACCGCCTCGCCCCCGCCCGAGAGCAGCGCGCGCTGCGCCGCGGCGGGATCGCCCCCGGTCACCGCCGCCAGCACGCCCGCAAGCAGCATCACGCAGAACACCGCGTTCATGTCATCACCCCGGGGAGCGTATGCCCGCGAAAACCAAAAAAGAAGGGAGCCGAAGCCCCCTTCAGCTTGTCGATGCAAGTCTGCTAACGCATCCTTGCATCGGTAAGAGAACGAGAAAACATCATTTCTCGCGCGCCCTTCGAGCACACTCCAAATGATATCGGAAGCAGACTACGTCTGCTCCTCGCGGCGCACATGTCGCCGCTGCGGATTTCATATGAAGGGGCTGCGGCCCCTTCATACATCCCTGGGGGGACTGTTGCCAACTTTGTTGATCGTTCGAAGGGGCCGAATTCCCCTTCAGGCATGCGGCAGCAGCCTTGCATCGCCTCATCACCCGTTGCCCATCAGCGTGGAATCGTACAGGATGCTCTCAATCGTCCCGTCCACCGCGTTCACGTCCACGGTATACAGGCCGTCCCCCTGCGAAAACGGCGCGCTGTTGCCGTCCAGCCACAGCCAGAAGACAACCTCGATGACGGGCCTTCCGTCCTGCATGTGATACGGCGAGGGCGCGTAGTCCTCCTGCCACTGAAGGCCGTCCGCCTGCGCCTGATTCAGCCCATAGGCGGAGACGACCGCCTCCCTGGCCAGCGCCTGTGCCTGCTCCGGCGTCAGCCGGGCCGCAGCCTCGGCCTCCTCGCTGCCCGGTCTGCTGCTGCAGGGCATGCCCGGCGCTCCGCCGTCATCCGTGCGCCCCTCGTCCGTGTCCAGCCGGCGGCAGTCGAACACCTCGCCGCTGCCTGCGTAGAGCGACGCGGCGTACGCCTCCCCGCCCCGCGTGAAGCGCACCTGATAGCACTTGCCGCCCAGGCCGTCGCGCGCTGCGTCGCGCACGTCGCGGTAATACAGGTGCGCGCCCCAATCCTCGTCAAGGGTCAGCCCCTCTGTGCCATACCGTGCGGCAATCGCCTCACACGCGATGGCAATCGCCTGCTCCGGCGTGACGTTCACCTCCAGCTGCTGTGGGGGCAGCATGATCTCGATCCATTCCTCCCCCGCCGTCTTGCGCGCAAGCGCATCGGCCAGCAGCGCCGTATCCCAGACAGGCGAGCCGGCATCGCTGCCGACCGTCTCGCCGTCGTGCGACCAGCTGGCTCTGCCGCTGCGAAGGTCGACGGTGTAGTCGCCCAGCCGGTCCTCCAGCCCCGCGCCCGTGTCCGGCACCGGCGTGAAGACCGCCGTGCGCCCATCGTCGGACACCTCGCAGGCAAAGAACGCCTCCATCTCCGGCGTGAAGCCGTACTGCTCGGCAAGCGCCCGCAGCGCCTCCGTCTTCGCGTCCGCCTTGGGCGAGAACGCCAGACCCGCCGCCAGCGCAGCCGTCGCGGCGATCAGCAGCACCGCCGCCAGTGCCGTCGCCATCGTCTTTTTCATCCCCATGATTCTCCTTTCAGGCTGCTCGTCCAGGGCGCGCAGCGTCCTTTGCACGCGCCGCTCCAGCGCGTCCCCCCGGGGCGCGTAGACCCTCTGCCAATCCTCGCGCTTCATGCTTCATCCTCCTCCAGCATCGCCCGCAGTCTGCCGCGCGTGCGCGCAAGCCCCGCGCAGACCGCGCCCTTTGTCGTGCCCATGATCCGTGCGATCTCCTGCACGCCGTAGCCCTCCATGTAGTGCAGCACCACCATCGTGCGCAGGCGCTGGGGCAGGCGCTCCAGCGCGCCGCGCAATGCGGCGATGCGCTCGTCCTCCTCGCCGCAGGGCGCGTCCGGAATCGTCTCCACCGGGATGCTGCGCCGCTGCCGCCGCTGGATGTTCACGCATTCGCGGATGAGAATACGCGTCAGCCAGGTGGCAAACAGCGCTTCGTCGCGCAGCGTGCCCCGCTTTTCCCAGGCCTTCGCAATCGCCTCGGACACGGCGTCCAGCCGGTCGCTTTCCCCGCGCAGGTAGCCCGCCGCCACGCGGTACAGGCTGCCCTGCAGGGCCGTGACCCGCCCGGCGAATGCCTCCCTGTCCATCGGTCGTCCTCCTTTGAATCGTTCTGCAAAGCGCTTATGCACCCATTAGACGCGCAGACAGCCGTCCCGATTCGCCCGGCGCGGATTTTCACTCTACGCTGCGTCGGTTGACTGCCCTGCCCGCGCGCGATATGCTGGAAAAAAGCCACGAAACGGAGGTCTGCCCCATGACGTTTACCCCCTTCGACCCGCAGCGCTGGCCGCGGCGCGAGCATTTCGCCTACTTTGCCCGCATGGCGCCCACGGGCTATTCCCTCACCGTGCGTCTGGACGTGACCCGCATGCGCGAGGCGCTGCGCACGCGGTCGCTGCACTTCTATCCGGCCTATCTGTGGGCGGTGACGCGCAATCTGAACCGCCAGCCGGAGTTCAAAACCGCGCTGTGCGACGGCCAGCCCGGCTGCTACGACACGCTGACCCCGCTCTACGCCATCTTCCACGAGGACGATCACACCTTCTCGCTGATGTGGACGCCCTACGACGAGGACTTTGGCGCCTTCTACGCGCACCACATGGACAACCTGGCGCGCTTCGGCGGCAATCATGGCCTGCTTTCCCAGCCCCAGACCCCGCCGCCGGCCAACGCCTACACCGTCTCCTGCCTGCCGTGGGTATCCTTCTCGCACTTTGCCGTGCACAGCTATGACAGCAAGCCGTACTACTTCCCCTCCGTGGAGGCCGGGCAGTTTGTCCGGCAGGAGGAGCGCACGCTGCTGCCGCTGTCCGTCACCTGCCACCACGCCGCGACGGACGGTTGGCATGTGCAGCGGTTTTTGAAGGAGCTGCAAGCGGATATGGAGGGGTTTGAAGCGTTTCTCTGAAATATGAAGCAAGCCGCCGCGCTGCCCGATTCATAGGCAGCGCGGCGGCTATATGCGTTCCGGCTTACAGGATCAGATCGTGCAGGCCCAGCGGCGGCACGTCCTCGGCCTTCTTGCCGAGCTTGACGCACTTCATCAGCAGCTTGGCAGTGTCGATGCTGGTGATGCAGGCGACGCCGTACTCCACCGCCATGCGGCGCAGGCGGAAGCCCGCGCGCTGCGGATCGCGGCCATGCGTCGGCGTGGTGATGATCAGGCGGATCTTGCCGGAGTCCAGCAGCTTCGCCAGCGCGGCGGTGTCCTCGCCCGGGCGGGGCACGCTCTGCGCGCCGACGTAGTTGTGGTTGAGCATGTGCGCGGTGCCGGCGGTGGCGTAGATTTCAAAGCCCAGCGACGCGAACGTCTCGGCCAGCGCCAGCGCCTCGCGCTTGTCGTGGTTGGCGATGGCAAAGAGCACGCCGCCCTCCTCCGGCTTGGGGATGGCCATCTTGGTGGAGGCGAAGCCCTTGAGGTACGCCTCCTCGGCAGTCTCGGCCAGGCCCAGCGCCTCGCCGGTGGACTTCATCTCCGGCCCGAGGGAGACCTCGACCTCCGGCAGCTTTTCAAAGGAGAAGACCGGCATCTTCACCGCCACGGTCGGCGCGGGCGGATACAGCCCCGTGCCAAAGCCCATCGCGGGCACCTTCTCGCCCAGCGAGGCGCGCACGCCCAGCTCGACGATCGGGATGCCGGTGACCTTGGAGATATACGGCACCGTGCGCGAGGAGCGCGGGTTGACCTCGATGATGTACAGGTCGCCCGCATATTCGATGAACTGGATGTTCACCAGGCCCTTGACGTGCAGGCTGCGCGCGATGTTGATCGTGTAATCGGTCACCATGCGCTGGATGCGCGGGGCCAGGTGCTGCGGGGGGTAGACGGAGATGGAGTCGCCGGAGTGGATGCCCGCGCGCTCGATGTGCTCCATGATGCCGGGGATGAGCACGTTCTCGCCGTCGCAGATGGCGTCGACCTCGATCTCACGGCCCAGCAGGTACTTGTCCACCAGGATCGGGTGCTCCTGCACGTTCATGTTGATGATGGACATGTACTCGCGGATGTGCTTTTCGTCGTAGGCGATCTCCATGCCCTGACCGCCCAGCACATAGCTCGGGCGCACGAGCACGGGATAGCCCAGCTCCTTCGCCGCGGCGACGGCCTCCTCCGCCGTGAAGACGGTCGTGCCCTTGGGCTGGGGGATGCCCAGCGAATTGAGCAGCTGGTTGAACAGCTCGCGATCCTCGGCGGCGTCGATGTCGCCCAGGTCGGTGCCCAGGATGCTGTATCCCGCCTGGCGCACGGCCTTGGCCAGCTTGATGGCCGTCTGCCCGCCGAACTGGCAGACCACGCCCACGGGCCGCTCGATTTCCAGCACGTTGAGCACGTCCTCCGGCGTCAGCGGCTCGAAGTAGAGGCGGTCGGCGGTGTCGAAGTCGGTGGAGACGGTCTCCGGGTTGTTGTTGATGATGACGGTGTCGAAGCCCGCGCGCCTCAGCGCCCAGACGCAGTGCACCGAGCAGTAGTCGAACTCGATGCCCTGGCCGATGCGGATCGGGCCGGAGCCGAGGACGACCACGGTCTTGCGGCCGGAGTTCTTCGCCTCCGTGGCCACGCCGTAGGCGCTGTAAAAATACGGGCTGACGGCCTCAAACTCGCCGCCGCAGGTGTCGACCATGCGGAAGGCGGGCTGGATGCCCAGCTCGGCGCGCAGCGCGCGGACGGACGCCTCGTCGCCGCCGGCAAAGCGGGCGATGGCCTTGTCGCTCATGCCCATCTTTTTGGCGTCCAGCAGCAGCGCCCGCGAAAGCGCCTGCATGCCCGGCAGCGCGCGCAGCGTCTGCTCCAGGGCGACGACGTTTTGCACCTTCTTCAGGAACCACAGGTCGATCTTCGTCACGTCGTGGATGTGCTCCATCGCCACGCCGCGGCGCAGGCACTCGGCCACGACGAACGCGCGCTCGGTGTTGATCTCGTGCAGCTCGCGTTCGAGCGCCTCGCCATCGAGCGCCTCCAGCGCGGGCACGACCAGGCTGTCCATGCCCGTCTCCAGCGAGCGCACGGCCTTGAGCAGCGCGCTTTCAAAGCTGGTGCCGATGGCCATGATCTCGCCCGTGGCCTTCATCTTGGTGCCGATGTGCTTGTCAGCGTAGACGAACTTGTCGAACGGCCAGCGCGGGAACTTGAGCACGATGTAGTCGATTGTCGGCTCGGCGCAGGCGTAGGTCTGCCCGGTGACGCCGTTGATGATCTCGTCGAGGTTGTAGCCCAGCGCGATGCGCGTGGTCACCTTGGCAATCGGGTAGCCCGTCGCCTTGGAGGCCAGCGCCGAGGAGCGCGACACGCGCGGGTTGACCTCGATGACGTAGTACTTCATGGAGCTGGGGTCGAGCGCGTACTGCACGTTGCAGCCTCCCTCGATGCCCAGGGCGGAGATGATGTTCAGCGACGCGCTGCGCAGCATCTGCGCCTCCTGATCGCGCAGGGTCTGCGTGGGCGCGACGACGATGGAGTCGCCGGTGTGCACGCCGACCGGATCGAAGTTCTCCATATTGCAGATGGCGATGGCGTTGCCCGCGCCGTCGCGGATGACCTCGTACTCGATCTCCTTCCAGCCGGCGACGCTGCGCTCGATGAGGTTCTCGTGCACGCGGGAGGAGCGCAGGCCGTCCGCGCAGATCTCGCGAAGCTGCTCCTCGTTTTCGGCGATGCCGCCGCCGGTGCCGCCCAGCGTGTAGGCCGGGCGCACGATGACGGGATAGCCATACTCGTTGGCGAAGTCCACCGAGGCCTGCACATCGCGCACGATCACGGAGTCGATGCACGGCTCCCCGATGGAGAGCATCATGTTCTTGAAGTCCTCGCGATCCTCCGCGCGGCGGATGGAGTCGATCTTCGTGCCCAGCAGCTGCACGTTGTACTTTTGCAGAATGCCGCGCTCGTCCAGCTCCATGGCCAGGTTCAATCCGGTCTGCCCGCCCAGGGAGGCCAGCAGGCTGTCCGGGCGCTCGCGGGCGATGATCTTCTCCAGCGAGCCGACGGTCAGCGGCTCGAGGTACACCTTGTCCGCGATGTCGGTGTCGGTCATGATCGTGGCCGGGTTGGAGTTCACCAGCACGACCTCCACGCCCTCCTCCTTGAGGACGCGGCAGGCCTGCGTGCCCGCGTAGTCAAACTCCGCCGCCTGGCCGATGACGATCGGGCCGGAGCCGATCACCAGCACCTTTTTGATCCATTCCTTCTTAGGCATGCTCCGCGCCCTCCTTGCTCTGCTTGTGCTCCCGCACCATGGTCAGGAAATCGTCGAACAGGTAGCTCGTCTCGCGCGGGCCGCCGCAGGCCTCCGGGTGGAACTGCACGGAGAAGGCCAGCTTGCCCTCGTAGCGCACGCCCTCCACCGTCTGGTCGTTCCAGTTGAGGTGGCTGATGGCCGCGCCCTGGGGCAGGTTGTCCGGGTCGACCATGTAGTTGTGGTTCTGCGGGGTGACGGCGCAGGTGCCGCGAGCAAGATCCTTGACCGGGTGATTGCAGCCGTGGTGGCCGTATTTCATCTTCACCGTGGCGCCGCCGTTGGCCAGCGCCATCAGCTGATGGCCCAGGCAGATGCCGAACATCGGCACGCGGCCCATCAGCGCGCGGATCGTCTCGATGGACCGGGGATTGTCCTGCGGGTCTCCGGGGCCGTTGGTGAGCATCACGCCGTCCGCGCCGCTTGCAAGGATCGTCCCGGCGTCCACGTCCGCCGGATACACGCGCAGCGCGCAGCCGCGCCGGGTGAGCGAGCGGAGAATGCCCCGCTTGAGGCCGTAGTCGATCACCGCGATGTGAAGGCGCGCCTCGCCCTCGGCGGGCAGGTCGTAGGCCTCGCGGCAGGTGCACTGCGCCACCTGATCGTGCATTTCAAACGCGCGGCATTCCGCCCAATCCGCCTCGGTCGGCTCGCCCGCCACGATGCGCCCGCGCAGCGTGCCGTACACGCGCACATGGCGCGTCAGCGCGCGGGTATCCACGCCGCACAGCCCCGTGACGCCCTGCTCGTCCAGATAGGCATCGAGCGTCTTCTTGGTCTGCCAGTTGCTGGGCAGGTCGCACAGCTCGGAGACGACAAAGCCGCGCATCCGCACGCCGTCGCTCTCGCTGTCCAGGTCGTTGATGCCCACGTTGCCGATCAGCGGATAGGTCATGCACACGATCTGGCCGCAGTAGGACGGATCGGTCAGCGTCTCCTGATAGCCGGACATGCCGGTGGTGAAGACCACCTCGCCGGTCACCGGCGCCTTGCGGCCAAACAGCACGCCCTCGTAGCGGGAGCCGTCTTCCAAGATCAAAGTTGCCATCGGATCTCTCCTTCTTCCAAGCGGATGCATAAAATATGTATAAATATGCAGAACAGCGCGTGATCAGTGCATATTATAGCGCAGCCCCGCGCATACCGTCAAGTAAAAAGAAAGCCGCCAAAAGGCGGCTATCATGCACAAAGCGCACAGGAGAAGCAGGAAGCCCCGGGCATCATCTGGTGATTGCGCAGCATGCGGCTTCCTCCCTTCTTCTGGCAAATGGAGCGATACGATCGCTCAGCGGTACATCATTTCCTCGCGGCGCGGGCCGTTGGACACCATGCGGATCGGGCAGCCGATCTGCTGCTCGAGGAACTCGACGTAGCGGCGGGCGTTCTCGGGCATGTCCTCAAAGCGGGTGATGCCGCGGGTGTCGCACTTCCAGCCCGGCAGCTTCACATACACCGGCGTGCACTTCTCCAGCTTCGGCGTCACGGGGAAGCGGTCGACGCGCTCGCCATTGCACTCGTAGGCGACGCACACGGGAATCTCGTCGAGATAGCCCAGCACGTCCATGTTGGTCAGCGCGACCTCGGTCGCGCCCTGCATTTCGCAGCCGTAGCGCGTGGCCACGCAGTCGAACCAGCCGACGCGGCGGGGACGGCCCGTCTTCGCGCCGTATTCGCCGCGGTCGCCGCCGCGCTTGCGCAGCTCCTCGGCCTCGTCGCCGAAGATCTCGGTTGTGAACGGGCCTGCGCCGACACAGGAGGAATACGCCTTGGTGACGGCGATGATCTCCTTGATCGACCAGACCGGCACGCCCGCGCCCACCGGCGCGAAGCCCGCCAGCGGCGAGGAGGAGGTGACCATCGGGTAGATGCCGTGGTCCGGGTCACGCAGCGTGCCCAGCTGACCCTCGAGCAGGATGTCCTTGCCCTCGCGCACGGCGTTCATGAGGTAGGCGTTGGTATCGGCCACATACGGGCGGATGCGCTCGGCCAGGCCGGTGAGCCGTTCGATCATCTCGTCCAGGTCGATCGTGGGCTTGTGGTAGAGGTGCTCGAGCAGCGCGTTCTTGATGTCCAGCGCATGGGCGAGCTTCTCGCGCAGGATGTCCGGATCATAGAGCTGGCACAGCTGCAGGCCGATCTTCTGATACTTGTCGCCGTAGAACGGCGCGATGCCCGACTTGGTGGAGCCGAAGGACGCCTTGCCCAGGCGCTCCTCCTCATAGCAGTCGAACGCCACATGATAGGGCATGAGCACCTGTGCGCGCTCGGAGACGAGCAGCCTGGGCTGCGGCACGCCCTGGGAAACGACCTCGTCCAGCTCACGCAGGAACGCCTCGATATCCAGCGCCACGCCCGGGCCGATGATGTTCACCACGTTGGGCGAGCACACGCCGCTGGGCAGCAGGTGCAGCGCAAAGCGGCCATAGTCGTTGATGATGGTGTGACCAGCGTTCGCTCCGCCCTGGAAGCGAACCACAATATCGGCCTTGGAGGCGAGCATATCGGTGATTTTGCCCTTGCCCTCGTCGCCCCAGTTCGCGCCGACAATCGTACGTACCATCGAGGTCAATCTCCCTTCAAATGGAAGGCGGCTTTCGTCGCCAAGCTTCAGGTTGCATAAACACCCAGTCATTTATCATACAGGAGGCAGCGGCTTCTGTCAAGCGTTTTGCGTGCTTTTCAGTCGATCCCCGCGCCGTTACTGTGCGTCGTCCAGCAGCGTCCGGTAGTTGCGCGCGATCCAGGCCGCGCGCTCGTCCATAGCCGCCTTCATCCACGAAAGCTCCAGCTCCGGCAGGCCCCAGCGCAGGCTGTTCATCCGGGCGGACTGCTCCAGCTGCGCGGTGTACTCGTCGATATGGCGGCTGGCAGATGCGAGCACCTCGGGGATATCCGTCTGCTCGTAGGCATCGATCAGCTTTTCCACGAAATCCCTGCGCCTGCTCAGCTGGTTGTAGATGGTGGGCATGCCGCTGCGCGCATGCGTGATGTCGCGCAGCGCCCAGCCATCATAGCGTCCGCCCGAGAAGATGCGGTCGTGATCCCACACCGGGCCTGCGTAGAGCAGCGGATCGATGCTGTCGCGATCCTTGTACATGAACGCGCTGCCCAGACCGCAGTCCATATTCATCAGGAATTCCTGATGGAAGAAGTACCGCGCGAAGCTGTCCACGTCGATGATGTCCAGATAGCTCCTGCCATCCTCCAGCAGGCCGTCGCCGTACACGGCGTTCAGGAAGTCCGTCACATACCGGCAGATGTACGCGTAGGCGTTGTAGGTGTTCACCTCGCTTGCCAGCTTCTCCGGCTCCTTGACGGTAATGGTGTTGTCGCTATGCTCGTGATAGAACTGCCGCTCCTCACCGATGATGTTGTCAAACTCAAGCAGGTAGCCGCCCGTCAGATCCAGGCCGATCGTCGAGTGCCCGTTCTCCTCGTACTCGTCATCCAGCTTGGCCAGGTTCACGCGCTCCTTGGCGATCTCCACGCATTCGCACAGCAGGTAATTGCCCAGATAGCGACCGTTCATGAACACGTCCACGAACTCGCCCAGCGAGCTGTTGACCAGGCCGATGTCCTGCGCCAGATCCAGGCCGAGCTTGTTGCGCACCAGCTGCTCGTCGTTCATCAGCAGGATCCAGGTCTTGTGCTTGCCCATGCCCAGTACGTCAACCTTCTGCTCCAGCTGGAACTGATACGGCTTTTTCGTGTCCAGATGCACCGACCAGGTCGAGTAGCCGCGGACGCACATGCTGCCCGGGCGGTCCGGGTTCTTCTCCTCGCTGACGAAGCCTTCCCACCCGCAGCGCGCCTGAAGCGCCTGCGGCACATCCAGGCGGACGTCGCCATAGCAGTACACGGAATGATCCTCCGAGCCGTTCATCGCGTCGATCGTCCCGCAGCTCTCGTCGATCTCGAAGGAAAGCGTCGGCAGATCGGAAGTAAGCGCCTGCACGGGATACGTCATGCCATACAGCCGGACGGTGCGGGCATTGCCCGCCGTCATGTTAAGCGCGGGATACGTCTTCACCACCTCGCCCGCGCCATTGAGCGCACAGACGGTGATGGCGGCGGGATCCGCCGTGCAGGGCAGGAAGAAGGTGACCGTGCCGTCCCGCAGCTCGGGATAGATGTCGCAGGGCAGCGATTCATTCTCCGAGGCCGGGGCGACCAGCGTCTTGGCCGCGCGCAGCTCCACGGGCGCGCAGGCAAACAGGCCGTCCCCCAGCCGGGTATAGCCGGGCACATCCGCCGTCTCCGAGCGGATCGAGGGCACGCCGTCCACCTCGCCGGGATGATACAGCCTGCCCGCGTTCAGGCTCAGCGCGCCGCCGCGCAGCTCCACGGGCGAGGCGATCGCCAGGAAGCCCTCCACCGACAGCGTGCCCCAGCTGACGGTCACAGGCGCCTCGCCGGCCAGGCTCAGCTCGGACACCGTCACATCCGCGGCAATCTCCATCGGGTACTGCCCCATGTCCAGGCAGTAGCCGTGTCCGTCAATCCGCTTGGCCGAGGTGATCATCACGCTGCGATCCATCGCGATGCCGCCCTCCAGCACGACCGTCTCCACCAGGCTGTCGCTCAGCGCGTCGGCCAGCTCCCACGCCGTGCTGACGCTGACCGTCTGCTCCACGGCAAACAGGTCGACCTTGCGCAGAATCTCCTCCTCGGCGTGCTGCTGCCCGTCCTCGTCTGTGTAGGTGACCTCAAACAGGCCGAAGCCGGCCTGCTCCTGCAGCTTGCCGTCCGCCGCCGTGTAGAGCGTCTTCTCGCCGCCGTCATAGGTGCACAGGATTTTGCGGGTGGGCAGGCGGCCCGCGCCGGCCAGCACGGGATGGTCGTCCAGCTGAGACCATGCCTCCCGGCTCGGCGTTCTGCCGCCGTCGGTGTTCAGCTGCCAGGACAGCTCGCCGCTGTAAAAGCTGCCCAGGGCGACGCTTGCCACCCCGTCGTCGCTCACGCCGTACACCGCGTGCAGGCTTCCCCCCTGCACGCTGCCGACCGTGCGGCAGTGCGCGGCGTTGACCGCCCGGGACAGCGTGCCCTCCAGCTGCGCCACGATCGCGCCGCAGCTCTCCGTCGAGGACTCCACCAGCGCCGTGTTGCACAAATCCTCCATCGTCACGCCGGCCGAGGCCAGTGCCACGACGCCGCCCGTGCCGACCGAATCGCCCCAGTGATTGGTGCCGCCCGCCACATGCCCGGCATTGGCACAGCGCGCCATCGTGCCGCGCAGCAGCTCCGAGACGACGCCCGCCGTCCTGTGGCTCTCGCCGAGGATCTCGCCCCGGTTCTCGCAGTCGGCGATATCGCCCTCCAGCCGGGTACAGATGCCGGCTGTATTGTCGTGTCCGCTGATCGGGGCGTGGTTGCGGCAGCCGGAGATCGTGCCCGTCCACTCGCAGGCGATGCCGGCCACAAAGTCGACCGCAGAGACAGCGCCGTGGTTCTCGCAGCGAAGAAGCTCACCCCTGCCGCTGAGGACGATGCCGGAGGCGCGGTCGCCGGCGGAGGCCACCTCGCCGTAATTGGCGCAGTCCTCCAGGCTGCCGCTCTCCAGAAGGCAGACGACGCCCGCCACGCTGCCCTGCGTGCCGTACACGCCGCCCAGGTTTTTCAGTCCCCGAAGCTGCGCGCTGACGCCCTGGGCGACCAGGCCCGCGCCGCGTTCGCCCGCGGTGATCCTACCCAGGTTCACGCAGTCCGAAACCTGTGAGCCGGCCAGGGACTGCGCGCAGATGCCGCCCACCGCCTGGGCGGCAGGCGTGCCCACGGAGCCGTCCAACGCGCTGTAATTCGTGCAGCCCGTGATGCTGCCGCGGTTGATGCCCACCACGCCGCCGGCCATGCCGCCGTTCAGCGCGAGCACATCGCCCTTGTTTTCACAGCCCTCGATGACGCCGTCATTCTCGCCCACCAGGCCGGCTGCCAGCTCTGTGGCATAGCATTCGGCCTGTGCCGTCACCCCCGAGAGCGTACCCCGGCTGATGTACGCAATGCAAGCGGCCCGGCTGCCGGAGAACAGGCCGGACACCCGAAGATTGGCTACCCGCCCCTGCGCGCCGATTTCCAGGAACAGCGCGCTGATGCCGCCGTCCGTTTCGATGCTCAGGTTTGTCAGCGCGAAGCCGTTGCCCTCCAGCGCGCCGTCGAGCAGCGCGGCAGGCTGCACCTGCACGCCGGTCATGTCGATGTCATTCATCAGCTGCGCCTGCGCAGTAGGCTCCTGCCCGAGCCGCTGCATGAAGGCGGCAAAGTCCTCCGCAGTGCGAATGGGCGTTGCCTCCGCCGCGCAGGCCGCCGTCAGGCACAGCCAAATCGCCGTAGTCAGCAGCATTACAAGGCACGTCTTCTTCATGGTTTGCACCCTTTCCCGCTCATGGGCGTCCGTCAGTTCTTGCCAAGCCCGATAGCTGTATTGTATCACGCGCTTTACACCAATGTCTATATGAAAAAGCCCGCCGGGCGATGAACCCGGCAGGCTTCGCCCCATCGGCAGCAAATACGATTCCGCAATAGGGCCTTACGGTGTATCCGCGATGCCCAGCTCCCTTCGCAGCTTTTTCGTCAGCCCCTGCGAAACCAGGCGATAGGACTCGTCCAGCATGCCCCGCAGGATGTCCTCCGGAAGGCTGCCGTCGGTCTTCACGGAGTTCCAGTGCACCTTGTTGCAGTAGTAGCCGGGGATTACGTCGTCATACTGCGCGCGCAGGAATTCGCCGCGCAGCGGCTCGAGCTTGACGGTGATGTACACGTCGCCGCCCGCATCGTCGTGGCACAGCGCGCAGAAGAGCTTGCCGCCCACCATGTAGCGCGTCCAGTTCCATTCGGCCTTGTAGTCGCGGGTCACGCCCGGCTTTTCCAGCAGATAGGCGTCCATCCAGTCATACCGCACAGGCCTTCACCTCCGTCGCATCGTTCGTGTCATACAGCGCGTCCTCCGGCGCGCAGGCGGCAAACACCTGCGCAATCAGGCGCGTCAGCTCCGCAAAGGCGTCGGTATCGCCCAGCTCGCGCCGCAGCAGCGCGGCACAGCTGCGGTAATACCAGGCGTGCAGCCGCTTGTCCTGCTGATGAAAGCGGGCAAACAGCGCCTCCCCAAAGCGCGCATAATCCCTGCTGATGGCGCGCATGTTGCTCAGCTTGTCGCTCAGGGCCACGATCATCTGCGCGCGGTCGGCATGGCGCAGGCGCTCAATCGCCCCGCGCTTGCGGCGCTCCCAGCTTTGGCAGGGGTCGCCGTCGACCATCTGGCTCTCGGAGAGCACGATCCGAGCGACCCGCTCGCCAAAGCGCCCGCACAGCGCCTGAGCGGTGACGCCGCAGTCCTCGATCACGTCGTGCAGCACCGCCGCCGCGAGCACCTCCGGATCGTCTGTGAGGGTCGCGGCGATGGCCGCCGTCTCCATCGGATGGACGATATACGGGGTGTTCGTTCCCTTGCGCAGCGCGCCGTCGTGCACCTGGACGGCAAAGGCAATCGCGTCCGCAAACAGAGACATGGGCTGAACCTCGCTTTCCGCTCACCAGTCGGTCGTGCCGCTGAAGACCTCCGTCGCAGGGCCGGTCATGAAGACGTGCCCCGTCTGCTCATCCCATTCGTTGACCAGCTCGCCCCCGTCGAGCACGAGGGTCGCCCGCCGGTCCGCCAGGCCCAGCAGGTTCGCCGCCACCAGCGCCGCGCAGGAGCCGGTGCCGCAGGCCAGCGTCACGCCGGTGCCGCGCTCCCACACGCGCATGCGAATGCGATCCCGGGCGAGGAGCTGAATGAACTCGATATTCGCTTTTCGCGGGAACACCGGATGGCGCTCAAGCGCCGCGCCATAGCGGCGCAGCGATTCGTCGTCCGGCGCCTCGTCCACCACGATCACCGCATGCGGGTTGCCCATGCCAACCGGCGTCACCGCGAACGTGCGCCCCAGCGCCTCGACGGGCGCGCCGCGCATGACGCCGCTGCCCAGCAGGCAGGGCACGCGCGCGCAGTCGAGGATGGGCGCGCCCATGTCCACGCGCACGCGCCGCACCCAGCTGCCGTCCGTCTCCAGATAGAGCGTCCTGATCCCGGCGAGCGTCTCCAGGGTGACGCAGGTCTTGTCCGTCATCCCGTGCTCGTAGACGTATTTGCCGATACAGCGGCTGGCATTGCCGCACATCTCGCTGCGCGAGCCATCCGCGTTGTACATGATCATCTGAAAGTCCGCGCACTCGCTCGGCGCGATGAGCACCAGCCCATCGCCGCCCACGCCGAAGTGCCGGTCGCTGAGGGCCACGGCCAGGCGCTCCGGCGCATCCACCCACTCCTCAAACGCATTGACAAAGATGTAGTCGTTGCCAATGCCGTGCATCTTCGTAAACCGCATCCGAACCGCCCCCGTTCGTTCTGTTCTGCTGCCCATCCGGCAGGCTATCCGCCCGTGCCGCGGCAGTCACGGCCCGAAGCCGGGCACGTTCTCAAAGAAGTCGCCGCCCAGCACGTCCTCGCCCACCGCGCTGTGGGCCAGGCCGAAGCGCGCATTGTCGTACGGGCCAAAGTCCTCGACGCGATAATGGGTTTTCTGCTGCGAAATATGGCAGGCGAAGGCAGCCTCCGCCACGTCGAACGCCGTCCTGCCGCCGAAGGCCGACAGCGGGACGCGCCAGTCCATGCGCATCGCGCCCTGGGCATACAGATGCAGATAGAGCTTGCGGATGGCCCAGCCCTCCTCGCCCTGCGCCGCCTGCGCGACGGCAGCAAGCGCCGCATCCGCCGCTGCGCGGTGCGCGCCATGGCCGTATTCGCCATTCACGTCATGGGTGACGACCACCTCCGGCCGGTAGCGCCGGTACAGCTGCGTCACATGCGCGAGCACACGCTCCCTGCCCCAGCCCTTGTGCCGGTACTGGCCGGCCAGCGACGTGGCGTATGCATCCGGGAACGTGCCCAGGTCGGGATAGCTGCGCACGCCGCACAGCCACAGCCCGTCCAGCAGCTCCAGCCTGCGATACGAGGTCGCTGTGACGAGATACGCCACCTGCACCGCCAGCTGCCGCTCCCCGGCATAATAGGGAATCGTGCCGCCCATGAAGAGCAGCTCGTCGTCTGGGTGAGCGCTGATGACCAGCAGGTCTGCCTTGTCGCACGGCGGCTGCCAGCGCTGCACCCAATCGGGCGCGTCGCCCTCGCCGAAGACACGTACCTCCGCCAGGATCAGCCGCTGATTGTCCGCCTGCGGGCGGATGCGCACCGCCTGCACGCCGCCGGGCAGCTGCGCATAGCCGGTGAGATACTCCGTATCGCATACAGCCGCCGTCTCCCAGGCGTCGTCCTCGCCGCGAACCTGTACCTCAAACGCACAGGGGTTATTGTAGAATTGAAGATAAACGCTGCCGATGGCTGTCCCCTCGGGCGCAGCGATCTCCAGCCGGGCCTTCTCCCTGCTCCCCGACGACCAGCGCGTGCGGTAATCGCCGTCCGCCAGGCAGGTGATGGCCCCCACGCCGGGGGCGCGCATCGCGCAGACCTGTGTGATGTCCTCCGCTGTCTGCGCGCAGGCGTCCGCACATCCAAGCATGAGCAGCACGCAGGCCAGCAGAATCCATCGCCATTTGATCATATGCCGTGCTCCCTCCCATGCGCCCATTATACCATCCGCGGGCCGGGAGCACAATCCAAATTGTCAGGATCGCGGCGGCATTTCGGCAAAACACACGACGTCTGTCTCTCCCGGGCGTTCGCGGGCAGCTTCATCGACCCGGGGAACTCGCATAGTCGTGCCGTTCCGGCACTCCTTGCGATTCCCGACGCTCCGCCCGCCTTCATCCGCCACAGGCGGCGGCGGGCTTCGGTCCCACTGGACGCCGCCATGGCCTCACCTAGCCAAGTACAACGTGCACGTCGGCTGGAGATGATCCGCAGCAGCATATTCTCGATTGAAAATGAAAAACGACCCAGCAAATGCTGGGTCATTTTTCATTTGGAATCCGGCAACGTCCTACTCTCCCGGGTCGTCTCCAACCAAGTAC
>JBJEYK010000244.1:0-4201 GCA_051886775.1 Candidatus Ventricola sp.
ATGGCGCTGGGCTGCTCCACCAACACCGTGCTGCACCTGCCGGCCATCGCGCACGAGGCGGGCGTGGACTTTGACCTGGGCTGGGTCAACGAGACGAGCGCGAAGGTGCCCAACCTCTGCCACCTCGCCCCGGCGGGCCATCATCACGTCATCGACCTGCACCTGGCGGGCGGCGTGATGGGCGTGCTCAGCGAGCTGAAGGGCCGCGGCCTGCTGTGCGAGGACGCCATGACCGTCTCCGGCATGACGCTGGGCGAGGAGATTGCCCAGGCGAAGAACTGCAATCACGACGTCATCCGCCCGTTCGACGAGCCGTACTCCGCGACCGGCGGCCTGATGATCCTGCGCGGCAACCTCGCGCCCGACGGCGGCGTGGTCAAGCGCAGCGCCGTGGCGGCGGAGATGCTCGTGCACGAGGGCCCGGCCCGCGTGTTCAACAGCGAGGAGGAGGCCATCGCCGCCATCTATGCCAGCCAGATCCATCCGGGCGACGTCGTGGTCATCCGCTACGAGGGCCCGAAGGGCGGCCCGGGCATGCGCGAGATGCTCAGCCCGACCAGCGCCATCTGCGGCATGGGCCTGGACAAGGAGGTCGCCCTGATCACGGACGGCCGCTTCTCCGGCGCGACGCGCGGCGCGGCCATCGGCCATGTCTCTCCGGAGGCGGCCTCAGGCGGCATGATCGGCATTGTCGAGGAGGGCGACATCATCTCCATCGATATCCCCGCCGGCAAGCTGGAGCTGAAGGTGGACGAGGCTACGCTGCAAAAGCGCCGCGAGGCCTGGGTCTGCCCGCCGCCGAACGTCAGCAAGGGCTATCTGGCGCGCTACGCCAAGCTGGTCTCCAGCGCGAACAAGGGCGCGATTGTGGAATAAACCGGAACAAAATCGCGCAAAAATCGGGATAAAATCAAGGAGCTGTCAGGATGCCTGGCAGCCCCTTTTTCATCACCCGGATTATGCGCAGGATGGCGGCGATGCGACCGGCGCATGCGCCCACCGGAGGGACGGTATACAAATTGTTGACTGAATTTTCCTTTTTTCCTTTTCAACGGGGGAATTATCGGCTATAATGAAAAATAAGGCATATACGATTAGGATGGATCATCCTGCATCCGCGCTCGCAGGAATCGCCCCGCTTGGGATGCCCCGTCGGCCAAAGTATAAAGATAAGCATTGGGATCAAGCAAGGACAAAGGTACATTCGATATGATAAACATGCAAGAGATTGTCATCGTGAACTGCGCGGGCCTGCTGGCTCTGGCGCTTTCCCTGCTCTCACGCTGTGAAGGCGGGTGGGAAAAGCACCTGGATGACCGCCTGTTTCACACGATGATCGCCATCACCATGGGAGCGCTGGTCGCGGAAACGCTGAGCTTCCTGCTGGATGGCAGGCCGGGGGCCGTCGTTCGATGCCTGCTGTACCTGACAAACGCCTATTTGTTCCTTGCCTCCTGCAGCGTGGGCGCCATCTGGGTGCTGTATGTGGATCATCGCATCTACCACAGCATGAAGCGGCTCAAAAAGCGGATGCTTGTTGTTGGCATTCCGCTGGCAGCAATCGCGGTGATGATCGCGTGTGACCTGTTTGGCGCGGGCATCATCTTTGCCATCACGGAAGAAAACGTGTACGTTCGCGGCAGGCTGGTGATGCTGTCCTATATCATCCTGCTGTGTGATTACATCATCAGCATTGTCACATCCGTTTGCGCCGTCAGGCAGAACAATCATGCGCGCTTTTTTCCAATCCTCCATTTCGTTCTGCCCTGCATTGCGGGCACCGTGATACAGGGCCTATTCTACGGCCTGTCGGTGGGATGGTTCTGCGTCGGCATCGCCTTTACATTTGTCCAGATGCAGCTGAACAATCAGAATGCCTTTGTGGACGATCTCTCCGGCCTGTATAACCGCAAGTATTATCAATATGTGATCAATCAGCTGATCGGATCCAAAAAGCGCCAGATCATCTCCGGCGTGATGATGGATATCAACAATTTCAAGGGCATCAACGATCAGTATGGGCACAACGTCGGCGACAAGGCGATACGCCAGCTTGGCCGGGTCATTTCGGAGGTCATCACGGAGAATGATATCGCCTTCCGTCATGCGGGCGATGAGTTCATCATTCTCAGCACGGTTGAGGACGAGACGTATGTGCATCAGATGATCGACGCCCTCACCCAAAAAATCGGGAAGCTCAATGCCTCCTCCGGCAATCCTTACGAGCTGTCGCTGGCCATTGGCTACGCAATCTGCAAAACCTCCGAGCTGGATTCGGACAGCTTCCTGCATCAGATGGACGTGATGATGTACAGGGAAAAGAGACTGTACTATGAACGGAGCGGGCGGGACCGCCGAAAGCAGCGCAGGCAGGACGCGACATGACGGCGCTGCGCAGCAGAACCGGATGGCGCTGTGAGGAGGATGGACGATGACGTATACGATCAAGCGAATGACGACGCCGGACTGGGACGCCGTACCGGCGGTGACGCTCACGCACCAGAGGTGGCTGCCGCCCTGCGACATCGCGGCGCGCGCGCAGGCCTGCCACGACGGCGAGCGCCTTTTTGTGCGCATGCAGGCGCGGGAGCGGGATATCCGCGCGACGCTGACGGGGCCGTTGGAGCCTGTCTGCCAGGACAGCTGCCTGGAGTTCTTCTTCGCGCCGGATCCGGCGGACGGGCGCTACCTCAACTTCGAATGGAACCCGCTGGGGACGCTGTTCTTCGGCTTCGGCGGCGGGCGCGGCAGCCGCGTGCGCCAGGTGCCGCAGGACGTGCAGGCGCTGCTGGCCCCCAGGCCGTTTACGACGGCGGAGGGCTGGGGGATCGAATTCGGCATCCCGGCGTCGCTGATCCGCCTGTACTGGCCGGGCTTCGCGCTTGAGGGCGAGGCGGCGGGCAACTTCTACAAGTGCGGCGACAGCACGGTGACGCCGCATTACCTGGCCTGGGCGCCGCTGTCCAGCGACGCGCCGGATTTCCACCGGCGGGGAGACTTTGGCAGGCTGATATTTGAAGAATAACGAGAAAAGGCGCTGGCCGGATGTGCGGTCAGCGCCTTTATGGTGCAATCAGGACTTGGAATGAGGGGAGCGGCGGCGCCGGCATCCCGCCGCGCAGGCGGAGCAGTCGCCCCCGCAGGAGAAGAGCAGGCGCTTTTTTCGGATGCGGCGCACGGCCAGTGCGGCCAGCGCCAGCAGCAGGAGCAGGACGAGGGCGGTGGCGAGGTTCACTTCGTCACACCCCCAGCGCAAGGCCGATCAGGCGCACAGCCAGCGCGGCAAACCACGCCACGGCACACTGAAAGGCCACCACGAACGCAGCCCACTTGCCGCCCAGCTCACGCCGGATGGCGGACACCGCGGCTACGCAGGGCGTGTAGAGCAGGCTGAACACGAGCAGCGCGGCGGCGGAGAGCGGCGCGAGAGAGGCGACCAGCGCCTCGGTGGAGCCGTAGAGGATGGTGAGGGAGGAAACGACGCTCTCCTTGGCCATGAAGCCGGAGATCAGCGAGGTGACGATGCGCCAGTCGCCGAAGCCCAGCGGCGCGAAAAGCGGCGCGAGCAGGCCGGCCAGCGCGGCCAGCAGGCTCTGCTGGGAATCGGCCACGACGCGCAGGTGCAGGTCGAACGTCTGCAAAAACCAGATGACGATGGTCGCCACGAAGATGACGGTGAACGCACGCTGGAGGAAGTCCTTAGCCTTTTCCCACAGGAGCTGGGCGACGTTCTTCAGGCCGGGCAGGCGGTAGTTGGGCAGCTCCATGACAAAGGGCACCGGCTCGCCGTGGAAGAGCGTGCCGCGCAGCAGCAGCGCCGCGCCGATGCCGCACAAGACGCCCAGCGCGTACAGGCCGATCATCACCAGGGCGACGTGGTCGGGGAAGAAGACCGCGCTGAAGAACGCGTAGATCGGCAGCTTGGCCGAGCAGCTCATGAACGGCGTGAGCAGGATGGTCATCTTGCGGTCGCGCTCGGAGGGCAGCGTGCGGGTGGCCATCACGCCCGGGACGGTGCAGCCAAAGCCCACGAGCATCGGCACGATGCTGCGGCCGGACAGGCCGATGCGCCGCAGCAGCTTATCCATGACGAAGGCCACGCGCGCCATGTAGCCGCTGTCCTCCAGCAGGGACAGGAAGAGGAAGAGCGTGACGATGAACGGCAGGAAGCTGAGCACGCTGCCCACGCCGCCGAACACGC
>JBJEYK010000245.1:0-4192 GCA_051886775.1 Candidatus Ventricola sp.
GTTCACGAAGTCGTAGAAGCTCACGCCCGCCACGTTCTTCGCTGGGTCGTCCATGCCCCACTTCTCGTAGAGCGCGTAGGTGCCCAGGCCCAGATCCGAGAAGGTGCCCTCGCGCATGGCGATGCGGCGGTAGACCTCCACCAGCCAGCGCGGGTCGCCGGTCTCCATCAGCTCCCACGGGATGGAATCCCACTCGGTCATGTCCGTGCCGCCCTTGGTGATGACATCCTTGAGCACACCGGTGGAGTAGGCCATGTTGAAGTCCTCGTAGAGGTTGCCGTAGTTGCACCAGACGCCGTACTCGTCCGCCGCGCGCGCGCCCGCGCCGCCCAGGATCATCTTGGCATCCTTCTCGTCCACGAAATCGTGCGTGCTCTTGACCTTCTCGCCGGTCGCCGCATCGACGTGATCCGGATACCACTCGAGCATCTTGATGATGGGCATGCAGGTGTTGGAGACATGGGTCGGCAGGTCGTAATCGGCCAGCGGATCCATCTCATACTCGGTGTAGCAGCGCACCGGGCAGGAGGAGCAGCCGCCCTGCTTGACGGTGTACTTCTCGGCGATCGCGCCGAAGTCGAACACGCCCTTGTTGCAGCGCAGCGCGGCGACGTTGATCTGGCCGCTGGGCTGCTCGCCCATGTCGATGGGGCCGTTGGGGGCCTTGTCCCAGGTGACGCCCGGGCCGCCCTGCCAGCGGTTGGAGGCGGTGGCGGAGTACTCGCTCCAGCTCTGCGGGATCGTCGGGACGGTGTGGTTGTTGTTGCCGCCGACCAGATCCTTGATCATGTAGTTGGACAGCAGGCGCACCTCCATCGGGCGCGCGATCTTGACCGCGCCGGTGCCGCGCACGGCGATGGCCTTGAGCTTCTTGCTGCCCAGCACAGCGCCCACGCCGCCGCCGCCGGAGTTGCCGAAGCTGGTGACCATGCAGCTCATGGGCACGAGGTTCTCGCCCGCCTGGCCGATGCAGGCCACGTCAAACTCCGGGCCGTTCTCCTTGGCCAGGGTGGCGTTCGTCTCAAAGGTGCCCTTGCCCCAGACATGGGCGGCGTCCTCGATGGAGACCTTGTCGTCGTCGATCTTGAGGTACACGGGCTTATCGCTCTGGCCCTCGACGATGATCGCGTCATAGCCGGCGTACTTCATCGCGTGCGCGATGTGGCCGCCCATGTGCGCGTCCACGATGGAATAGCCCTTGCTCCAGCAGGAGAGGAAGGACACGTTCATGCGGCCGGAGCACGGCACGCCGGAGGCGATCAGCGGGCCGACGGCGAAGACGGCCTTGGCCGCCGGGCCGAGGGGATCGGAATCAAGCGACACCTCGTCCCAGATGACCTTGTAGCCAAGGCCCATGCCGCCGATGTAGGGTTTATACTTGGGCAGGGTATCCTCGGTCGTGATCGCGCCGGTCGTCAGGTTGACGCGCAGCACGCTGCCGGCCCAGCCGTTGATGCCATTCTTGACAGACATTGTGATATACCTCCTCAGTTACATCCAGTATTGCAGCCTATCGGCGGCGCGTCAGATCGCCTGCGCCGCAGAGGAAATCTTGTCCCACGGGATGATGGACAGCGCGCCGGACGGGCAGCCCTCCACGCAGGCGCCGCACATCACGCACTTGGAGGACTTCTTCGTGTAGGGGTTGACCGTGGGCATGTGCCACGGGCAGGCCTGCGTGCAGGCGCCGCAGCCCACGCACTTGTCGGTGTCCACGCGGCGGATGCCGTCCTCGCCGGCATAGATCGCACCCATCGGGCAGGCGTTGCCGCAGGCCGGATCCTCGCACTGGCGGCAGGTGTCCGGGAAATAGGTCCAGTTGTTCTCGGTGTACAGGCCGTTGCCGTTGCGGCTGGAGTAGAGGTTGCGCGTCACCTTCACGCGGGAGATGTAGCTGGAGCAGCAGCCGTCGTTGGTCAGCGTGCAGTTGATCTCGCAGCGCTGGCAGCCCACGCAGCGGTCCGCGTTCACCACAAGCAGGCCCTGCGGGAACGCCCACACCCGCACCTTGTCCTCCGCCAGGGCGGCGGCGCTCACGCCGAGGGTGGAGAGCATCGCGCTGGACATCGCCACGCCGGCCAGGCTCTTGCCCGAGAGCTTGAGGAACTGACGGCGCGTGAAGTCCTTGTCCAGAAAGCGTTTCTTGTCAGACATGGTATCTTTCCTCCTGTCTTTCTGCGTTGCTTGGAGGGTGCGCGGGGCGCCCGGCTCCGCAGCCCTCACGGCATTGTCTCAATGCCCTGTCCGCCGCAGACCTGGGAAAACGACAAAAGGAGTTGGCTCCGCCTGCGGCGCACGGTCGCCCGTCGTCGCTGCTGAGTCACTCCTTCGCATGAGGCAGGCGGCGCGGTTGCCCCCGCCACCCATTGGCCGCCACTGCCCGGTGGGTACTGGCGGCTTGGAGCTGTTGTTGGATTGTCGGATTGCCCTGAATAAGCCTGCGCGGCTTGATGAGGCTATTGTAGCATTTCCAGGCCGTGTTCGTCAACGCTTTATCAAAAGTTTCGGCCACGAATTTCTGTGAAAACGAAGCTTTGGGGCCGATCACGCCGAAGAATTCGCAGTCGCCCTTCTTATTCCTGCAATTTCCTTCTGAATACAGGAATTTTGGCAGAGATATGAACGCATCGCTCGGCTCCGTTTCATTCTGTGTCCCGTCGCCCGGCGTCTTCTCCCCGCGCGCCGCACCGTCCGTTCGGCTCGAAATGCTGGGGCGCAGGCAAAAGCCGGCGCAGGCGCACGCAGCGCCCGCCCGGCTCCGGCATTTCCTTCATTTATACGTTGAACAACAGCTCTCCGTAGGTCGGCATCGGCCACAGGCGGCTGTCCACGATCATCTCCAGGTGATCGACCGGCGCGCGCAGCGTATCCATCGCCGGGCAGACCGTCTCGTAATACGCCCGCGCCTGCTTTTCGCCCGTGAGCGCGGCGGCCCTTGCCTGTGCCTCGCGCAGGGCGCACAGCGCGGTGCTGGCCTGGCGCAGCAGCGTGTTCACCCGCACGAGCAGCTCCCGCTGCGCAGAGGCGTCCACGCCCATGTCCTCCACCAGGCGCGCGGCCTCGGCCAGCTCCCGGGTATAGCGCACGACGGCAGGCAGAATGTCCTTGCCTGCCATGTCGATCATCGTCAGCGCCTCGATGTTGATCGTCTTGGCGTACAGCTCGTAGGACACGTCCGCACGGGCGCGCAGCTCCTTTTCGGTGTACACGCCGTGGCGCTCGAACAGCGCGACGGCGTCCGGCCTCGTCAGCTCGGGGATGGCGTCCACCATGCTGCGGATGTTGGGCAGGCCGCGGCGCGCGGCCTCGGCAAGCCATTCCTCGGTATAGCCGTTGCCGTTGAAGAGGATGCGCTGGTGCGCCGTCATCTCGCGCCGGATGAGCGAGTGCAGCGCCTGTGTGAAGTCCTCGGCGCCCTCCAGCTCGTCGGCGAAGCTGCCAAGCGCGTCGGCGGCGATCGTGTTGAGCACGGTGTTCGCGTCGGCGATGCAGCCGGAGGAGGGCGTCATGCGGAACTCAAACTTGTTGCCGGTGAAGGCGAAGGGCGAGGTGCGGTTGCGGTCGCCCGCGTCGCGGCGGATGACCGGCAGCGTCGCCACGCCGACCTTCATGTTGGGTACGGCGGGGACGTTTTCCTCGCTGCCGGCGATGATGTGCTCCACAATCGCCGTCAGCTGCTCGCCCAGGAACATCGAGATGACCGCCGGCGGCGCCTCGTTCGCGCCCAGGCGATGGTCGTTGCCCGGGTTGGAGGCGCTCATGCGCAGAAGCCCGGCGTGCTCGTCCACGGCCTTCATCATCGCGCAGAGCATCAGCAGGAACATGTCGTTGTGCTGCGGCTCCTTGCCGGGGCTGAGCAGGTTGCGCCCGCCGTCGGTGGTCAGCGACCAGTTGTTGTGCTTGCCGCTGCCGTTGACCCCGGCAAACGGCTTTTCGTGCAGCAGGCATACCAGGCCGTGGCGCAGGGCAACCTTCTTCATGATGTTCATCACGAGCATGTTTTCGTCGGTCGCCAGGTTCGCGGTGTTGTAGATCGGCGCCAGCTCGTGCTGGGCAGGCGCGGCCTCGTTGTGCTCGGTCTTGGCGGGAATGCCCAGCTTCCACAGCTCCACGTCCAGGTCGCGCATGTAGTTGGAGACGCGCTCCTTGATCGCGCCGAAGTAGTGATCCTCCATCTCCTGCCCCTTGGGCG
>JBJEYK010000246.1:0-19437 GCA_051886775.1 Candidatus Ventricola sp.
TGGTCTATCGCCAGCCGTTCCCCGGCCCGGGCCTGGGCGTGCGCTGCCTGGGCGCAATCACCCGCGACCGCCTGCACGCGCTGCGCGAGGCCGACGCCATCCTGCGCGAGGAGTTCGACCGCAGCGGCCTGGCCGGCAAGGTCTGGCAGTACTTCATCGCCGTGCCCGACATGAAGAGCGTCGGCGTGCGCGACGGCAAGCGCTATGAGGGCTGGCCGGCCATCATCCGCGCCGTGAACACCACTGACGCCATGACCGCAACCATCGAGGAAATCCCCTACGCCCTGCTGCACCGCATCACCAGCCGCATCACCGCCGAGGTTGAGGGCATCAACCGCGTGCTGCTCGACCTGACGCCCAAGCCCACGGGGACGATTGAATGGGAATAAGCCTTCGGGCACAAAAGGGCTTGATGGACAAGGCTTTTTCTATCGGGCTTCTGAAATGATGGCAGATTGATCGCAAGCCATATCCAATGTGGGGATGGCCTGCAGGTGAGCATTCGACCCTGTCGGTTTTGCAATCGACAGGGTCTGTTTCTGTACTTTTCATGCACTCGAAGGAAATCCTGAGAGCACAGCGGAAATGATGAAAAGCACGTTCGTCGGGCTGTGCTCTCTCATTCGCCTGATGGAGCGATCTCCGGACAATTGGCGCAGGACGCCGGACATGGCACCATTCAGGCGCAGCAAAGCGGCGCGCGATGACTCCCCGGCAGCTGCATTTCGCGGCTAAAAACGGGCGTTTCGTCAGCATGTCTGGCGAATCCATCGCCGATGGGATATGATCATACCATCAGAAGCATTCATGCCGCCACGCAGCCAGCGCAAGACCATGCCGCAGGGAGGATCGCGCCATGCCGGGAAGGGATACGATTCAAATGTCAACCGATTCCATGGAGGAGATCTATTCGCAGCTCCGTCAGCTCCAGAACGAGCTTGCCGCACAGAGCAGTGCGGTCAGGGCGCTCGCCGACTCGGTGGACGAGATGTCCGGCGGCGACCTGAAGCTCAGGATGAATCTGCGTCTGGCCTGCGGCGGCGGGGTTTCGGGCAGCGATGTCAAGAGCGTGCTCGGCAGCCTGAACAGGACGCTCGGAGCCTGCGGCGATCAATCCGGCCGCCTTAGGCAGGCGGTATCCTCCGTGGAGAGCCTGTTCCGGGACAACGAGCGGCAGATCATCGCCTCGCTGGGCAGGCGCTCCGACGGCATGATGTCCTTCGCCGGCAGGGCGCCCGTCCTGGCAGGCGCCGGCATGGGTGCAGTCACGGCAACCCAGTCCGCCGGCGTCGACCGGCAGCCGGCCGATCAATCCCCTCGTCGCCAGCGCGCCAAGGCGTGAGTGCCGGCGCGGCTTACCCGATATACCCCGCCAGCACCTTGAGCGTGGCGACTGCGCCGTCCACATGGCTGCGCTCGTAGCCGTGGGAGGCGTACACGCCCGCGCCGATCAGGCCATGGCGGATATCGTAGCCCGCGCGCAGGGTGACGTCCACGTCGCTGCTGTAATAGGGATAGACGTCCACCGCATAGCGCGCGCCCATTCGCTCCGCCGCGGCGATCAGGCCGCGCACCACGTCGACGTGGTAGGGGCCGCCCCTGTCCTTGGCACAGATGGACACCATGCGCTCGTCGCAGGTCAGGCCCTCGCCCACGCAGCCCATGTCCACGGAGATGGCCTCGGTCACGCCCGCGGGCACGCTGGCTGCGCCGCCATGGCCGACCTCCTCAAACGAGGTCACATGGACGTACACCGCGCGCCTGGGCGTAATGCGCGCGTCGCGCAGGTATTGGGCGTAGGCCAGCAGGATGCCCACGCTCAGCTTGTCATCCAGGAAGCGGCTCTTGATGTAGCCGCTGTCCGTCACGCGCGTGCGCGGCTCGAAGCACACGAAGTCGCCCGCGCACACGCCCAGCTGCTTCACGTCCTCATCCGTCTTCACATCTGCGTCCAGCACGATCTCGATCGTGTCGAACGTGCGGGAGGTCTCGCTGTACTGGCCGTTGACGTGGACGGACGCGTTGACCAGCTGCGCCGTGCCCTCGATCGTCCCGGCGCAGCGGGTAATCACGCGGCAGTTCTCCGTCTCCACATTCTCCGCGCGCAGGCCGCCGATGGGCGCGATGCGCAGGCGGCCGTTCTTCTTGATCTCGCAGACCATGCCGCCCAGCGTATCCATGTGCGCCTCCAGCAGGATCGCGTCTTCCCTGTCCTCGCCGCCGAGGGAGACGAGCACGCCGTCCTTGCGCGTGCGCTCCGCCGCGTAGCCCAGCGCGGCAAAGCGCGCCATCACATGCTCCGCCGCCCGGCGCGTCATGCCGCTGGGGCTGTCGATCGCCAGCAGCGCCTGCGTCTGCTCCAGAATCACCGGGCCATACTGTTCAAAACCCATGGGATACCCCTCCTGTCACTCCGTGCGCATCTGCTGCACACGGCTGATGATGATGGAAATCGTGCCGTCGTCGTTGTTCACCACGGCGAAGCTGCTTTCGTCGTCCGCCAGCGTGCGCGGCAGCGTGATGGAAATGCCGTTGTCCGTCCTGATGCGCAGCTTCTGCAGCTGTGTCACCACGCGCGGGCTCTCCACCGGGATCACCGGCTCAATGGCCTCCTCCTGCATCTGGCGGGAGACCGTCTCGATGATCGCCTCGCGCTCGGGATCGGAGCGGAAGACCTCCGACGCCACGTCCTGCACGTCGATGACGCCCTTTTCCTCAATGGATTTGGCCATCGCGCGCTTGAGCGCGGGGCGCAGCGTCTGCTCCGGCATGTCCGGCGGGGCGGCCTGCTCGATCACCTCCGCGACGGCCTGCATGGACTCCTTCGTCGTGCGGGTCCTGGCCATGGTGAACAGCGCCTGCGCAAACAGCGGGCAGTTCCCCGCGTTGGTGAGCACGTTCACATCGCGCAGGCGGATGTCGCCGGTGGAGAGGTTGACCACAAACCCGGCGTACGCCTTCGACCCGGCGGCAGGCAGCGCAAAGCCCAGCGGCGTCAGCCGCGTAGCGACAACGCCTGTCTCCGCCGCGTCCATCGCGTGCGTCATCGCGCGGCGATAGGGCAGCTGCGCCACGCACAGGTGCGGATCGTTGTCCCGGTCGAAGGAAAAGATCACCATGTCGAAGCCCTCGCGCGGGATCTCCAGCGCCTGCATGCGCTCGTCCATGCCGCGCATGAGCGCGTCCGCCGCCTCCTGGAAGGGCGTGCAGCCGAAGCGGCGCAGCAGCTCCTCCTGCTCGCTGCCCGGCTCCACGCAGGTGGTGCGGCTGCCGTCCCCGGAAAGCAGGCGGTCGGCCATCGCAGAGAGATAGGCCGAGGCCTCGTCACCGGGCTTGCCAGCCTTCGCGGGGAAAATAGGCGCAAGCGCGCTGCCGTCATAGATATACACGCTCGCGCGGGCAATGATGTTCATAGCTTCGTCCTTTCTATGCAATGATGCGGATGAGCAGCATGTACGCCGCCGTGCCCGCCGCGATGCTCAGCAGCGCGCTGCGCCGCGCAAGGTGCACGATGACGACGACGCCCGCCGCCGCCAGCTGACAAAGCCCGTCCGCGCCCGCGCCGAAGGGCACCGCGCGCAGGCAGTAGACCACCAGCGCCGCCATGATCGCGGGCGGCAGCAGGCGGCCCAGCCGGTCGATCAGCGGCGGCACGCCCTCGCGAAAGCAGATAAACGGCAACGCGCGCAGCAGGCATGTCACCCCCGCGCACACCAGCACCATGGAAAGTGCGTTCATGCCGTCGCCTCCCGTCCGCTGATCGCCGTCAGCAGCGCCGCCGTCGCCGCCAGCGCGGGCAGCAGGAAGCGATCCGGCCCCAGCGCCAGCAAGCTGATCAGCGCGCACACGCCGCCAATCGCCAGCGGCAGGCGGTCGTGCCGATTGCACGCGCGCTCCACGCAGATGACGATGAACAGCGCCGTCATGGAAAAGTCGATGCCCGTCAGGTCGACGGGCAGCTGGCGCGCCAGCATGCTGCCCAGCAGCGACCCGGCAATCCAGTAGAGCTGATCGTAAAGCGAGACGCGCAGCATCACGCCGTCCGTCTCCTCACCCGGCATCGAGCAGAAGACCGAATACGTCTCGTCCGTCAGCGAGAAGATCATGTACGGGCGCAGCCTGCCCATCCGGGCAAACCGGTCGATGTAGCTCACGCCGTAGAACAGGTGCCGCGCGTTGACCATCAGCGTCGTCAGCGCGACGGTCGCAAGCGACACGCCCGCGGCCATCAGCGGCACCATCACAAACTGCATGCTGCCCGCGTAGATCAGCGTGCTCATCATCAGCGCCCAGGCCGGGCCATAGCCCGCCTGCGCCAGCGTCGCGCCGAAGGCCGTGCCCAGGAACAGATACCCGCACAGCACCGGCAGCGTCAGGCGCAGGGCGCGCAGCCGTTCACCGTTCATTGTGCTCCGCCTCCTGCGCCCGCTCAAACCGGTATGCCTGCGGCGCGTCCGGGTACTTGTCCCGGTCGACCGGGGAAAAGAACATCTCCCTGGGCCGCACCCACACGCCGCGCTCGCCGTACAGCGCGCGATAGACAACCACCTCGGCCTGCGTCTCCGAATCCCGGGCAAAGCACAGGATTTCGTAATACCTTCCCTTGAAATGCCGGACGATATCGCCCGGCTGCATGCGTGTCTCCATATAGGTCGCGCCCATCAGGCGCTGCCCTCCTCCTCCAGAATCTGCGTCAGCTGCACCATCAGGCTGATCATCGGCGCGAAGACCGCCTCATCCTCCAGCTCCATCAGGCGCTGGATCTTGGTGAGCCGGTAGCGCACGGTGTTGGGGTGCTGATACAGCGCCCGCGCTGTTGCGGCGATCTCCATGTGCTGCGCGACGTAGACGCGCGCGGTCTGCTCCAGGCTGGTGCGGTTCTGGCTGTCATAGGCGCGGATGCGCGAGAGCTGCCGCCTGCACTGCTCGCAGACGAACGGGTTCTCGCTCATCGGGAACAGATACGCGTACAGCCCCAGCTCGTGCGCCTGCATGAGGCGCCGCCCGGTCAGATGCGCCGCGCGCGCGCCGTAGACCGCCTCGCACAGCGCCACGCCGAAGGCGCTCTGCTCCGCGCGCGTCTCGCTCGCGCCCACGCACAGCGAATCCTCCGGCACGCCGGACAGCCCCAGCAGCGCGCCGATCTCCTGCTCCGCCTGCGCATCCTCCTGCGTGTGGCACAGCACAATCATCATCCGCCGCCACTGCATGCACAGGTATCGCTGTGCCGCCAGCGCGTCGCCGCTGAGCAGCGTGTAGAGCCGATCCTCCAGCGTCTGCATGCGCTCGCTGGGATACAGCGCGTAGAGCCGGTACAGCCGGGAGCCGGTCGGGTCGATGCGCTGCACCTTGTCGCGCACCTGCTCCGCCGTCAGGCCGCCGCGCATCAGCTCGTCCAGGTCCTGCTCGAACCCGACAAAATGCCGCTTGCCGCGGATGAGGTCGGTCACCGCCACGATGACCTCCTCGATATACGTCTCGTCGAACAGAAACAGCGGCGTGCCCAGCCGGTTGGCCAGCGTCACCACCGTCTGCGGCAGCTCGGAAAAGTACGCCGTCTTGACCAGCAGCCCCGCGATGCCCTGATTCATCAGCGCGCAGAGCGACTGCGCCACCAGCTGGCTGTCGCCCCGGGCGTAGGCCAGCGTCGTGACGACGAGGTCGCCGCGGTAGAAGTCCGGCAGCTGCATGCGGGAGGGATCGTATTCCAGCATGACCGCCGCCGTCACGGTGCGCTCCAGGCCGTCCTGCCCGGCGATCAGGCGCAGGTTTTTCAGGCTTTGCAGCCGGTACAGCTCCTTGATGCGGATCACGCGCGTCGCCTCCTTCCCGTGTTTTCCTATTGTACCATTTGCTTTGGTGCAATGCAAGAAAAACCGGCCCCGCGAAAACGCAGCGCCCATAAGCCGTTTTCAGCCGAAGCAGTATGAATTGCCGCTTCTGCTTTTATCCCGTTCAGCGATGATATCATACCAAACGGGTTCCCAATCGGGATCTGCACGCTTCGCAAATCAACAAAAGCCGCACGCCGTGTTGTGCAATTTGCCGCCTGCATTTGGTATAATCATGCCATCATCATGAAGGAGGCAATACGCCATGAACACAGATAAAATCTTCGCAGAACAACTCGCAAACGAATATGCGCCCAAGGACACCTCCAAGGTGATTGCCCTGCGGAAGCTGGATGCAAAAGCCAAGCTTCCCGCTACTGTTTTCACTTACACCACCGGAGTGATTGCCGCGCTCGTTTTCGGAACGGGCATGTGCCTCGCCATGGGGCAAATCGGCAGAGGAACCGCCGGCAGCTTCGTGCTGGGCATCGTGATCGGCATTGTCGGCATGATCGGCATGGGCGTGAACTATCCAATCTACAAGCGCATTCTTGAAAACGGCAAAAAGAAGTACGCATTTGAAATCATGCAGCTCGCCAAAGAGATCAGCGAGAAGTAAGCCGTGGAAAGGGCACTGGATGTTCTTTGCAAGCTCTTGCATCCGCCGAAATGGGTGCTGCTCACTGTGCCGCCCATCGTGTTTGCGCTACTGACCTGTATACTGTTGAAGGAGAAGAAGGACAGTACGCCGGCATATATGATCTACGGTATGTCGGCGTACTGCCTGGCAATTTGGATCGTTCCGCTGCCGCGACTGTTCCGAAAAGCCAGGGCATGCATTGTCCGCCGCCTGAACGGGACGGTGTTCGGCAGAAAATACGACCTTACCTTTCGAGGGATCGTCAGCCTTTTTTCGGGAATGGCAGCCAACTTCCTCCATGTGATATTCCGCACATTCGTCGGCATCCGTTATGCTTCGGTATGGTTTCTCACCATTGCCGTTTATGATTTGGTGCTGGGCGTCATGCGGCTGTCCCTGATTCTGAGCTACCGCAATCGATCGGTGAAATCGGAGCTGCGCTGCTACCGCCGGACAGCGTGGCTGCTGTTTCTGCTGAACATCCCCATGGGCGGGATGATCACACTCACGGTGCTGACGGATTCCGGCTATTCCTATCCGGGGTACGTGATCTATCTGTCAGCCATGTACACCTTTTACACAATGACTCTGTCTGTCGTAAACCTTGTAAAATTCCGAAGGCTCGGCAGTCCGATTCTGTCAGCGGCAAAGGTGCTGAACCTCGTTGCTGCGCTGATGTCGCTGCTTGGTTTACAAACGGCGATGATCTCGCAGTTCTCAACCAAGGGCGAGAGCTTCCGCAGAATGATGAACGCCATGACCGGAGGCGGCGTGTGGCTTGCCGTGATCCTGATTGCCGTGCACATGCTGCTGAACAGCAGGAAAATGAAGGAGGTAAAGTCTGTTGAAGCACGCGAATAGCAAATACTTCGCCACCGCTTCCCGGATGGATGAAGCGTTTCTGGAGCTGATAGAAAAGAAGGACTTTGCCTATATTACGGTGAAGGATATCTGCGAAAAGGCGAAGGTCAACCGGTCTACCTTCTATCTGCACTACGAAACCGTCAATGATCTTCTGGCGGAGAGCGCCCAATATATCATCGATCAATTCATGGAGGCCATGCCCCATAACATCGAAGACTTTATGCGGAGGCTTCAAACCCGTCCGCTGGACGAATTATTCTTCATCACATCGGAATACCTGGTGCCGTATTTGAACTATGTCAAAAAATACAGGCGCGTATTCCGCACCACGCTTGAGCATGCATCCGTTTTGGGGATGAATGATGCTTACCTTTCGCTGAACAGCCATGTATTCACGCCGATTCTGGATCGATTTCACATATCGCCATCTGAGCAGAAATACATGATACCGTTTTATATCAACGGTCTCATGGGGATTATCAATGAATGGCTGAAGGACGACTGCAAGGATTCCATCGAGCACATCATTTCCGTGATGCAGATTTGCATTGCTAAGCCTGAACAGCAGGAGGCACAGCGATAAAAGCCAGCCTTTCAGCCGAAGCAAGGGCGCGCTTCTATACGAGGCAATCCCGCATGTGCGCCCTGCGCGGCAAAACGCCCTGGGCGCTGTCAGATATCCAAGGCGCTTACGACCAATCCCTCGCGCCGCTATGCGGCTCCCCTCCTGAAGACAAAGAGCGTGGCCGAGAAGGTCACGCCCTTTGCATATTGGGCCGTCCTGCGAGCAACGCCCGAAGGCCGGGCGCCAGGTATTGTATATTACATGGTGATTTCCTTCTTGCCGCTGAGCTTGAAGAACGCCGCCAGCGCCAGGATCGTGGAGAAGGTGAGGATGGACGAGATGGCCGAGGCCACGCCGTCGTTGCCGCGGATGATCTGGGAGTAGATTTCCAGCGTCATCGTCTTGGTGCGGGTGGTGTAGAGGATGATGGACGTGGACAGCTCCGTGATGATCATGATCCACGAGAGAATCGCGCCGGAGATGACGCCCGGCATCATCATCGGCACCGTCACGCGGAAGAAGGTCTTCGCGTCCGACGCGCCCAGGTTGATGGACGCCTCCTCGATGCTGGGCGAAATGTTGCGCAGGATCGCCGAGGAGGAGCGGATCGTGTAGGGCAGGCGGCGGATCGTGTAGGACAGGATCATGATGAACGCGCCGCCCGTCAGAAGCAGCGGCGGCTTGTTGAACGTCGTGAGCAGCGCGATGCCCAGAATCGAGCCCATGACCGTCTCCGGGAACATGGACACCACGTCGATCACCGCGTTGATCGTGTTGCGGCGGCGCACCACGATGTAGGCCACCAGCAGCGCCACCAGCACGATCACGAAGATCGAGGCGAACGCCAGCGCGTAGGTGTGCAGGATGGAGCTGCCCACCGTCTTGAACGCCTCAATGTAGCTGCTCAGGCCGTAGCCGGCGGTGTAGAGCTTGCCGCTCGTGTTGCGGAAGGAGGAATAGATGACGTAGCACTGGGGCATGATCGCCGCGCCCACCAGCAGATAGCAGTACAGGTGCGCCAGCACGTTGGGCAGGCCGTGAATCTCCTTGACCTCGACCGGGTGCAGCGCGCTCATGGAGAAGACCTTGCGGTTGGCGATGTACTTCTGCAGCAGGAACACCGCCGTGGTGATCACGATGGCGATGATCGAGATAGCCGCGGCCATGCCGTCGCTGGAGCCGATCTCCGAGAGGAACTCCTTGTACACGACGACCGGCAGCGTGTAGTAGTTTTCGCCGATGAGCATGGGCGTGCCGTAGTCGGCGAAGGTGCGCATGAACACCATCAGCGCGCCGGAGAGCAGCGTGGGCAGGATCAGCGGGAGCACCACCCGGAAGATCTTGCGCAGGCCGGAGCAGCCCAGGCTCTCGCAGGCCTCGATGAGGGAATTGTCCATGTTCTTGAACGCGCCGGAGACAAACATGTACACCAGCGAGTACAATTGCAGGGACATGACCAGCACGCAGCCCTTGAAGCCGTAGATGTCGCCCACCTTGAAGCCGAACGTATTGAGCAGGAAGTTGGTGATCGAGCCGTTGCGGCCAAAGAGCATGATCCACGCGTACGCGCCGATGAACGGCGCGCTCATCGAGCTGACCAGAATCAGAATCTGCAGCGCGCCGGCGAAGCGGATTTTGATCGTGGACATGATGTACGCCAGCGGCGTGGCCAGCAGCACGGTGATCAGCGTGACCGTCGCGGAGATCTTGAGGCTGCCCATGATCGCGCGGCGATAGTATTTCTTGGTGAAGACCTTGCTGAAGAACGCGGTGGTGAAGCCGCCGTCCTCGCCGATGACGCTCTTGCTGAGCATGGAGATCAGCGGATAGAGCAGGAACAGCAGATAGAACACGCTGATGCAGACGGTGACGATCATCCACAGGTCCCACTTGATCCTCTTGCGGGGCGCTTTAGCGGGCATCGTTCACAACCCCCTTCGTCAGGTTGGCCGCGCCGTCGGCGGTGAAGACGTTGAGCTTGTCGAGCTTGAGGCCCAGGCGCACCTTCGTCCCGTTGGGGATGATGCTGGAGATGGAGCTTTCCTCCACGATCTCCGCCTGCGTGCCGTCGTACAGCTCCACGAAGTACGTCGTGTTCAGCCCCAGGAACACGCTGGAGACGACCGTCGCGTCGATGCCCTGCGTGGCGTTCGCGTCGATGATGAACTCCTCCGGCCGCACGGCGACGAGCACATCGCCCGACGCCGGATGCTCCAGGTTGTCATAGGGGGCGGCAAAGCCGTTGCCGAAGGTCAGCGCGCCGCCCTCGACCCTTGCGCGCAGCGTGTTGCTGCGGCCAATGAAGTTGGCGACAAACTGGTTGGCCGGGCGCTGATAGATCGACTTGGGTGTGGAGACGTGCTGGATCACGCCGCTGTTCATGACCGCGATGCGGTCGGACACGGCCATGGCCTCCTCCTGATCGTGGGTGACGTAGATGGTGGTAATGCCCACGCTGTTCTGAATCTGGCGGATGGCGTTGCGCATCTCGATGCGCAGCTTCGCGTCCAGGTTGGACAGCGGCTCGTCCATCAGCAGCACGTCGGGCTTGATGACGATGGCGCGCGCCAGCGCCACGCGCTGCTGCTGGCCGCCGGAGAGGCGCTCGGGCAGGCGGTCGGCGTACTCGGTGATCTTCACCGTCTCCAGGATCTCGTCGACGCGCCGCTTGATCTCCGCCTTGGGCAGATGGCGGTTCTCCAGGCCAAAGGCCACGTTCTCGCGCACGGTCATATGCGGGAAGACGGCGTAGTTCTGGAAGACCATGCCGATGTTGCGCTTGCTGGGGGCGATGTCGTTGATGACCCGGCCATTGAAGGAAATCTCGCCGCCCTCGATGGAGTTGAAGCCCGCGACCATGCGCAGCAGCGTCGTCTTGCCGCAGCCGGAGGGGCCCAGCAGCGTGAAGAACTCGCCCTCCTTCACATCCAGATTGAGGCCGGGGATGATGGTGTTGTCGCCGTATTTCTTGACGATATCCTGAAAGTGAATGGAAACGCTCATATCTTCACAATTCCTTTCCTGACTGCAAATACAAAAGAAACGGGGCGCGGCGCCATGGCCGCGCCCCCGCGCTCGTGATACTGATGCTGCTTTCAGCAGTTGGGTCTTTCCGGGATTTCGGCCTGCGGGCCGACCAGAGGGCTTTCCGGTCGCCCGCTGGACACCTTCAGGCCCAACACGGCTGTAGCTGCTTACATGTCCATCATGATGTCCAGAACCTTCTCCTTGAGGGCGCTGGTGTTGGCGATGACGTAGTCGCTGTCCTCGAAGATGAGGTAGATATCGTTGAGGTGCTTCATGGTGTCGTTGGTGTAGACGACATCGCGCACGTTGCGGCTGGTGGTGTTCTCCGCCAGGAAGATCTGCGCCTCCTCGGAGAGCATGAAGTCGACGAACGCCTTGGCGTTGTCCACGTTCTTCGCGTTCTTCACGATACCGATCTGCGCCGGCAGGAACACGGTGCCCTCGACCGGGTAGATGATCTCGATGTTGGTCGCGCCGTCCTTGATCAGCGTCGCGCAGGGATCCTCATAGGTGAGGCCGACGGCGTACTCGCCGTTGTACACGCCCTTGTACACCGCGGAGGAGCCGCTGGTGATGGCGACCTGCTGGCCGACGAACAGATCCTGCACATACTGCCAGGCCTCGTCGCTCTCATAGCCGCCCATCGCCAGGAGCATGTTGGTCAGCTGGCAGAACGCGGAGGAGGAGGAGGACGGGTCGGCGGAGGCAATCTTGCCCACCAGCTCCGGCTGGAGCAGGTCCGCGTAGCCCTTCACCTCGATGCCGGCCTGAGCCAGCAGGTCCTTGTTGACCAGCAGCACGGAGCCGTCGATGGTGTAGTTGGTGCAGTAGCCGCGGGTGTTGCGGTAGGCCTCCATCAGGTTGGCGTCCTCGGGGGAGACGTAATCCTGGAACAGGCCCGCGTTGGCCACATAGTTGGCCAGGGAGCCGCCGTACATCAGGTCAAACGTGCCGAACTCCTGCGCGCTCTCGCTCTCGATGCGCTTCATGCAGTCGCCGGTGCCCAGGGACTCGACCGTCACGGAGATGCCGGTCTTCTGCTCAAAGAGCGGGATGATGGAAAGCAGGCCGTCGCTGTTGGGCGAGCAGATGGACAGGGTGCCCTCCGCAGCCGCGATCGCGCTGCACGCGAGCAGCGCCAGGCACAGCGTCAGAGCAAGGATCTTTTTCATAAAAGAAGCCTCCTTTTAAATTGCGATGGATTCCGCCATCGTCTTTTGGTTCATTATAGCACGCTCATTTGCCAAAGACAACCATTTTATTTACCCAAATTTAACAGGACTGCCCAAAGAAACGCCGTTTGAGCCGTTCCGCTTTCTTCGCATCTTTCATTTTATAAAAATAAAGTTCGGATAGAAGGCGGCGTCTCCAGTGCCCGGGCGCCGTGATCCGTCGTCTGACGTTCGCGCCGCCCGAAGCGTCCTCCGTCCGACGTGCAAATCCGATTGAAAATATCCATCAAAGTGTCCAATAAACGCGTTTCACTTGTTGACAAAGCTTATCAAAGGTGCTATGATCTAGAAAACGATTACTGTGCAGTTTATTTCTGCGGGAGGGAGCGGCTTGGCGACCATTGTCGATGTTGCACAGGCAGCCGGCGTGTCCGTGGCCACGGTCTCCCGCGTGCTCAACGGCAATGGCCGCGTGAAGGGCGAGCTGCGCGAGCGCGTGATGCGCGCCGCCCAGGCGCTGCAATATGTGCCCAATACCGCCGCGCGCAACCTGCGGCGCAGCGAGAGCGGCACCGTGCTCATCCTCGCGCCCAACCTGACCAACCCCTATTACACCCACATCCTGGCCGGCATCGGCGAGGTCGCGCAGGGCAGCGGGTACCGCTCCTTCCTGTGCAACACCGGAGGCGACATCGGCCAGCTTCAGAGCCTGCTCTCCATGCTGGAGACCCACGAGGCCGACGGCGCCATCCTGCTGGCGACCGAGCTGGGCGCGCAGTGGCTGGCCCCCTACGCCTCCCGTTTTCCGATCGTGCAGTCCTCCGAGTTCGACCCGCAGGTGGACGTGCCGCACGTCTCCATCGACAACCGCCAGGCCGCGCGCGACGTCATGACCTATCTGCTCTCGCTGGGGCACACGCGCATCGGCTTCATCGGCAGCCAGAATCACTACTATTCCACGCTCCTGCGGATGCAGAGCTACCGCGAGGCGCTGGAGCAGGCGGGCATCCCCGTGGAGGAGAGCTACATCCGCCAGGCCAGCGCCGACTATTCCTTCAAGAGCGGCTTTCAGGCCGCGTGCAGCCTGCTCAGCCAGGAGATGCGCCCCACCGCGCTGTTCTGCATTTCGGACACGCTGGCCTTCGGCGCGATCGCCGGCGCGCAGGAGATGGGCTTTACCGTGCCGGACAATGTGACCGTCGTCGGCTTCGACGATGTGGAGTCCACCACGATGTTTCACCCCTATGTGACCACGATGGCTCAGCCCTGCTTCGACATCGGGCGCCGGGCGATGGAGATGCTCGGCAGCCTGATCCGCGGCGAGGCTGTTGAGCGCGAGGTCGTGCTGCCCCACAGGCTGGAGATCCGCGAGTCCTCCGCCTGCCGCAGCCGCGAGCTGTATTGGATTTGACGGCCTGAGTGAGGTCCGTTTAATCATCATTAAAAAGGAGGAGACCCTCATGAAAAAACTGTTCGCGACCCTTCTGGCTCTGACGCTCGTGCTGTGCGCCGTGTGCGGCGCAGCCGAGGGCATCAAGCTCGGCATCGTGACCCCTGACGCCGATCACGGCTTCACCGGCGAATCCGTGGCGCACGCCCGCGCCGAGGCTGAGGCCATGAAGGCCGCCGGCATCATCGAGGACTACATGATGGCCGTCGGCAACGAGGCTTCCAAGCAGATCCAGGGCATCGACGAAATCCTCAACTGGGGACCCGACGCCATCATGCTCTGGCCGATCGAGGGCGACCAGCTGCGCAACGCCGCCCAGACCATCGTGGATGAGAAGATCCCGCTGATCATCTACGACCGCCTCATCGAGAACTTCACCGGCATGGCTGCCGAGATCATGGGCGACAACGTCAAGATCGGCAACATGATGGGCGAGTACCTGCTCAACTACTTCGCCGAGGACCTCGCCGCCGGCAAGCAGATCAAGTATCTGCTCTTCATCGGCGACAGCTCCACCGTCTCCAAGCAGCGCACCCAGGGCATGCTCGACATCGTCGACGCCAGCCCGTACAAGGATCAGTTCGTCCTGCTGCAGGACGGCTTCCAGACTGACTGGAGCAACGCCAAGGCCAAGGAGCTGATGGAGAACTGGCTGAGCACCGCCGACGCCGAGACCATCGCCGACCTCGACCTGATCGTCACCCATGACGACGAGATCATCGACGGCATCATGCAGGTCATCCCCGAGGAGGCCGGCCTGACCGATCTGCGCATCCTGACCTCCGTCGGCGGCCGCCGCGAGACCCTGGCCACCTTCGATACCACGGAGAAGCCCGAGCTGCTGACCTACTTCTTCAGCCCGTCCTACATCCGTGAGGCCATCCGCCTGGCTGTCGCCGCCGCCAAGGGCGAGACCTACCAGGGCGAGGAAATCCATGGCCAGCAGTTCCTGATCCCGACCATCGAGATCGACAAGACCACCGTCGAGCTCTATCGCGCCAGCCAGGAGTACGCCGACCGCTATTCCATCGGCAACTGATCCAATCCTGACACACGGGGATGGGCTGCATTCCTGCAGCCCACCCCCTTTCCTTATTCAGGCGACTATCATGCAACAAGAAGAGGAGGAAACGGCCGTTGCTCACAGAAATGAAACAAATCGTCATGGATTTTGGGCCGGTTCGTGCGGTTGACCACGTCGATTTCACCGTCCATTCGGGCGAGATCATCGGTCTGCTCGGCGAAAACGGCGCCGGCAAATCCACGCTGATGAATGTCCTCGCCGGAACCTTCCCGCCGACGGAAGGCCAGATCCTGCTGGACGGAAAGCCCGTCCGCTTCTCCAACGCCCTGAAGGCGATGGAGCACGGCATCCGTTTCATCCATCAGGAGCTGAATCTGTGCAACGATCTGCGGGTGTACGAGAACATGTATCTGGCCCAGGAGCTTCGCCTGCCCAACGGGCTGCTGGACAAAAAGGAAATGGCGCGCCGTGCGGGCGAGGTTCTCAGCCGCATGCATGTGGAGATCGACCCCATGGCGCTGGTGGAGGATTTGCAGGTAGCGCAGAAGCAGCTGGTCGAAATCGCCCGCGCGCTGCTGTTCAAGTGCGATCTGATCATCATGGACGAGCCGACCACGGCCCTGTCCAACAAGGAAATCGACAATCTGTTCGTCATCATGCGCCAGCTGCGCGAGCAGGGCGTGGGCTTCATCTACATCTCCCACAAGATGCCCGAAATCTTCGAGATCTGCGACACCTACACCGTCCTGCGCGACGGCAGGCTCATCGGCAGCGGCCGCATCGCCGACGTCGATGAAAAGCAGGTCACCGAGATGATGATTGGCCGCAGCCTGGCCGACGACGACTTTGACCATAAACCCAGCTATTGCACCGGGGAAATCGCCTTCGAGGCGAAGAACCTCAGCGGCGACTGCTTTACGGACATCTCCTTCCAGCTCCACCGCGGCGAGATTCTGGCCTTCACGGGCCTTCAGTCCTCCGGCAAGGATCAGCTGGCCGACGCCCTTTTCGGCGTCATCCCCCACACCGGGACGCTCTCCTGCGGCGGCAGCGAAATGAAGGGCTCCATCCGCCGGCACATGAAATCCGGCATCGCCATGGTGCCCCGCAACCGCAAGGAACGCGGCATCCACAACGACCTGAGCATTTACGACAACACCTCCATGGGCTACTTCAACACGCTGATGAAGAAGCTGCTCATCAGCCCCAGGGAGGAGCGCGCGCGCTACGAGAAGCAGCGCGAGCAGCTGGCCATCAAGGCCGGCGACCCCGAAAACCCCATCACCTCGCTCAGCGGCGGCAATCAGCAGAAGGTCATCCTGGGCCGCTGGCTGGAGACCGGCGCAAGCGTCATGATCTTCGACAACCCCACCCAGGGCATCGACGTGGGCACCAAGTTCGAGATCTACCACCTGCTCATCCGCCTGGCCGAGCAGGGCAAGTCCATCCTGCTGTTCTCCTCGGAATTCCCGGAGATCCGCAAGGTGGCCGACCGCTGCGTGATCCTCTACAAGGGCAAGATCAACAAGATCCTCGAGCGCGCCGAGATGAACGAGCCGGATATGATGTTCTATTCCACCGGCTCCAACCTGGAGATGGCCCACGCATCCAATGACCCGGAGAAAAAGGGAGAGTAAGCAAGCATGCAAAGCACTGAGAAAAAAGGGTTTTCCGGCAAGGCAGCCGTCCGTCGCCTGTTTTCCGATTACAGCTATCTGGTATCCTTCATCCTGATTCTGATCATCGCCGTATCGGTCAACCCCAACTTCTTCCGCTGGCGCAACATCTCCACGCTGTTCCGCCAGTCCGCCACGACCACGGGCATGATCGCCCTGTCGATGACGATGATCATCTGCGCGGGGCAGATCGATATCTCCGTGGGCGCGCAGGTCGCGCTGCTCAGCGGCTTCGGTATTGAGGTGCTCAACGCCACGCACTCCATCTGGATCATGCTGGCGTTCTGCCTGGCCGCAGGCTCGCTGATCGGCCTGTTCAACGGCGTGCTCGTCGCCAAGGGCCACATGCCCGCCATGATCGCCACGCTGGCCGTGCAGACCTCCTGCCGCGCGATCATCAACCACTTCGGCCAGGGCGGCCCCTTCGCCGTGGCCAACGGTATGTCCACCGAGCCGTACTACGAGACGTTCCGCCAGGTGTCCAACGGCAGCTTCAACCTCCTGGGCTACAAGATCCCCTATCCGATGATCATCTTCATCGTGATGGCGATGCTCTTTGGCCTGATCATGCAGCGCACGCGCCTGGGCAAGCACATCTATGCCGTGGGCAGCAACGAGACCAGCGCACGCCTGGCCGGCGTCAACGTCGACGGCGTGAAGATCGCGGTCTTCATGATCAGCGGCCTGATGTGCGGCTTCACTGCCTGGCTGTACTCCTCCAGCCTGATGGCCGTCGCCGCCGCCAGCGCAGGCAACCTCTTTGAAATGGATGCCATCGCGGCAGTCGTCATCGGCGGCACCAGCATGTCCGGCGGCCGCGGCAAGATCATCGGCAGCTTCCTGGGCGTGCTGATGTTCAAGATCATCAACAACACGCTCGTCGCCGCGAAGGTGCCCACCTTCCTCACCGGCGCGATCAGCGGCGCGATCATCATCATCGCCGTGCTGCTGCAGAACGTGCGCAAGGACAAGAAGTAACGGAGGAATATGACTATGCTGAAAATCGGCATCATCGGATGCGGCAAAATCACCCAGGTGCGCCACGCGCCCGAATACGCGGAGAACAGCCAGTGCCAGCTGACAGCCTGGTACGACGCCCTGCCCGAGCGCGCGCAGGCCATGGCCGCAGAGTTCGGCGGCGCCGTTTGCGACAGCGTCGAGGCGCTGCTCGCCAGCGGCGTGGATGCCGTGAGCGTGTGCACGGCCAACGCCGACCACGCGCGCGTGGCCATCCAGGCGCTGGAGGCCGGCTGCCATGTGCTGTGCGAAAAGCCCATGGCCACCACGCTTTCCGACTGCCTGGCCATGAAGGAGGCCGCGCTTGCAAGCGGCAAGCGCCTGCTCATCGGCCACAATCAGCGCCTGGCCAAGGCGCACGTCGAGGCCCGGCGGATGATCGAGGCCGGTGAAATTGGCCGCATTGTCGGCTTCCACACGATGTTCGGCCATCCCGGCCCGGAGGGCTGGACGGGCCAGCGCAACAGCTGGTTCTTCGACAAGAAGCGCGCCGCCTTCGGCGTGATGGCCGACCTGGGCGTGCACAAGACCGACCTGCTGCACTACCTGCTGGGCGAGCCGATCGTCGAGGTCAGCGCGATGCTGGCCACGGTGGACAAGACCTATCCCGACGGCACCCCGATTGCCGTGGACGACAACGCGCTGTGCATCTACCGCACGGAAAGCGGCGCCATCGGCCAGCTGCATGTGAGCTGGACGAACTACGGCGTGGAGGACAACTCCACCCGCATCTACGGCACCAAGGGCGTCCTGCGCCTGTACGACGACCCGGAGTGCTCCCTCATCCTGGAGAAGCGCGACGGCACCGTGCAGCGCTTCCAGCTCGATCTGCTGACCTCCAACAAGGAGCAGACCTCCGGCGGGCGCACCTCCACCGGCGTCATCGACACCTTCGTTGAGGCGATCACCGCCGGTACGCCCTCGCCGCTGGACGTGGACGAGGCCATCAAGGCCATGCGCGTCATCTTCGCGGCGGAGCAGTCCGCCCAGCGCGGCGCCAGCGTCCGGGTGGAATACGACTAATCAGGAGGGAAAATTATGAAGCGTCCCGTCACCATCTGCTCCGGCCAGTTCGGCGATATCCCCTTCGAGCAGCTCTGCGCTACCATGCACGCTCTGGGCTATGAGGGCCTGGAGCTGGCTGCGCAGGCGCACATCGACGTAGAGCGGATCGTCTCCGATCCCGCCTACCGCGAGCACTTCCAAAAGACGCTGGCGGACAATCACCTGATCATCAGCGCCATCTCCGCCCACCTGATGGGCCAGTGCGTCGGCGACAACTGGGATCCCCGGCTGGACAACTTCGCCCCCGCGCGCCTGGCCGGCAAGCCCGACGAAATCCGCGCCTGGGCCATCGAGGGCATGAAGACCACCGCCCGCGCGGCGCAGCTGCTGGGCGTGAAGGTCGTCACCTGCTTCCTCGGCTCCCCCATCTGGCCGATGTGGTATTCCTTCCCGCAGACCACGCCCGAGATGGTCGAGGCCGGGTTCCAGCGCATCAAGGCGCTGTGGACGCCGATCTTTGACGTCTACGACGAATGCGGCGTGCGCCTGGCGCTGGAGGTGCATCCCACCGAGATCGCCTTCGACTACTACTCCACCGAGCGCCTGCTCGAGACGCTGGACTATCGCCCGACGCTGGGCCTGAACTTCGATCCCAGCCATCTGCTGTGGCAGGGCGTGAACCCCGCGCTGTTCCTGCGCCGCTTCAAGGATCGCATCTACCACGTCCATATGAAGGACGTGCGGCTGAACCACGACGGCCTGGCCGGCATCCTCGGCTCGCACATCGAGTTCGGCGACACGCGCCGCGGCTGGAACTTCGTCTCCCTGGGCCACGGCGACGTGGACTTTGAGGCCATCATCCGCGAGCTGAACCAGATGGGCTATCACGGCCCGCTGTGCGTGGAATGGGAGGACAGCGGCATGGAGCGCATGCACGGCGCGAAGGAAGCGCTGGAGTTCGTGCGCAGGATGAACTTCGAGCCGTCGGACTTCAGCTTCGACGCCGCGCTGAAGGTCGACTGATTTCGTGATAAACGAATAAAAGGAGCCTGTCGGGGAGCCAAGCTCCCTGGCAGGCTTTGCTGATTGCTGGCGGATATGGGGTGCTTTAGCTAACTAAGAAATGCGATGGTTTCGGTGAATGTCCAGCTTCCTTACCTATGAGG
>JBJEYK010000247.1:0-4128 GCA_051886775.1 Candidatus Ventricola sp.
AGTCCGGGATAGAGATGAGCGCAGCCTCGGCAAATTCGGTCGTCAGGATCTCGATGCCCCTGCGGACACAGAAATCGACGGCGCGCTTGCCGATGGGCAGAACGCAAACCGGCGTTTCGCCCTGCATCATCTCGGTCGCAGCCTTGATGATGTTGCTGTTGTAGCCGCCAGCCAGGCCGCGATCACCCGCGATGACGATCAGGCAGCGCTTTTTGATCTCGCGCTGCTCCTGATACGGCGAGGAAAAATCGCTCGTCGCTGACTCGATTTCATCCAGCGTCTTTTTCAGCTCGGTGAAATACGGGCGGCAGCGCTCCTGTCGTTCCTTGGCCTTTCTGAGCTTGGAGGAGGCGACAAGTTCCATCGCTTTGGTGATCTGCATGGTGCTTTCAACGCTGCGGATGCGCAGCTTGATGTCCTTCATGGATGCGCCAGCCATCACTTACCCCCTCCTTTCGGTTATTTGGCGAGGAAATCCTTCGTGTACTGCCTGAGTGCGGCAGCGAGCTTCTCCTCGGTGTCCTTTTCAAACTTGCCCGTCGTGCGGATCGTCTCCAGGATGTCGGCATGCTGCGCGTCCAGGCGCGCATACAGGCCCTGCTCGTACTGCGCCACGCGCTCCACCGGCACCTCGGCCAGATAGTCATGCGTGACGGCGTAGATGATGCACACCTGCTTCTCAACGTCAATGGGCGCGCTGCGGCCCTGCTTGAGGATCTCCACGACGCGCTCGCCCTGCGCCAGACGCGCCTTGGTGTCCGCGTCCAGGTCGCTGCCAAACTGAGCAAAGCTCTGCAGCTCGCGATACTGCGAGTAGATCAGCTTCAGCGAACCGGCAACCTTCTTCATGGCCTTGATCTGCGCGTTGCCGCCGACACGGGAGACGGAGATGCCCGGGTTGACCGCCGGCATGACGCCGGAGTGGAACAGCTCACTCTCCAGGAAGATCTGACCGTCTGTGATGGAGATCACGTTGGTCGGAATGTAGGCGGACACGTCGCCGGCCTGCGTTTCGATGATCGGCAGCGCCGTGAGGCTGCCGCCGCCGTATTCCGGCGCGATGCGCGCGGCACGCTCCAGCAGACGGCTGTGCAGATAGAAGACGTCGCCCGGATACGCCTCGCGTCCCGGCGGGCGGCGAATCAGCAGGGAAAGCGCACGATACGCGACCGCATGCTTGGACAGATCGTCGTACACGACGAGCACGTCCTTGCCCTGCGCCATGAAATACTCGCCCATGGCGCATCCGGTATACGGCGCGATGTACTGCATCGGAGCCAGCTCGGACGCAGTCGCACTGACGACGATGGTGTATTCCATCGCGCCCGCCTGCGTCAGCTGCTCCACCAGCTGCGCAACGGTCGAGTTCTTCTGGCCGATGGCAACATAGATGCAGATGACGTCCTTGCCCTTCTGGTTGATGATGGTGTCGGTGGCGATCGTCGTCTTACCCGTCTGACGGTCGCCGATGATGAGCTCGCGCTGACCGCGGCCGATCGGGATCATGCTGTCGATGGCCTTGATACCCGTCTGCAGCGGCACGCTGACGCTCTTGCGCTCGATGATGCCCGGGGCCGGGCTCTCGATCGGTCGGGTCTTGGTGGTGTGAATGGCGCCCTTGCCGTCGACAGGCTGGCCCAGCGCATTGACGACGCGGCCAATCAGCTCCTCGCCGACCGGCACAGAAACCACGCGGCCCGTGCGTTTGACGACGCTGCCCTCATGCAGGCCCGCGTCGCTGCCCAGGATGACGATGGAAACGGAGTTCTCCTCCAGGTTCTGCGCCATACCGTATTCGCCGTTTTCAAACTCGATGAGCTCATTGGCCATACAGTTTTCAAGGCCGCTCGCCCTGGCAATGCCGTCGCCGACGAGGATGATGCTGCCTGTCTCGCTCTGCTCGATCTTCTGATCGTACTGTTTGATCTGCGCCTTGATGATTTTGGAAATCTCTTCGGGTTTCAGATCCATGGGTTCACCGGCTTTCTTTGTTCAAATCTATAAGGGAATGGCGCTTCAGGACTGCGCCAGCAGCGCGCGTCTGAGGCTGTCCATGCGGGAGACGACGGTGTTGTCGAACCGATAGCCGCCCATCTGCACGCGCAGACCACCGCGCAGAGACGGATCGACCTTAACCGTCAGGCGAACCGCCTTGCCGGCCTTCTTCTCCAGCGCGCGCACCAGACGCTGCGTCTGCTCCTGCGAAAGCGCGCTGGCAGAGACAGCGGTCGCCAGGGCGATGCCGTGCTGCTCGTTGTAGCCAGCCACGTATGCCTCGCGGCACATCGAGAACTGGCTGAAAGCGCCGCGCTCGCACAGGATCTTCATGAAATTGACCAGATACGGATGCACCTTTCCGGCAAACGCCGTGTCCAGCAGGGCAAGCCGCTCAGCCTTAGGAAGCGCCCGGCTGTCCATCAGGCGCAGATACTCGGGATTCTCGCGGAGGACGGCGTCAACCGTGTCCAGCTGGCCGAGCAGCAGCTCCTCAAGCTGCTCCTCCCTCGCCAGCTCATACAGCGCGCCGCCATATGCTTTGGCAAGATCATTCACGACGCTTCACCCACGTTCCTGATGAATTCATCGATAAACGCCTCGTGATCCTCCGGCTTGACCTCGCGCTCGATCACCTGGGAGGCGATATCCAGCGCAATACCGGACAGCTCGCCCTTGACCTCGTCGAACGCCTTGCGGCGCTCCATCTCGATCTCCGTCTCGGCGCGGCGCTTGATCTGCGCCGCCTGCGCGCGTGCGTCCTCCACGATGCTCGCGGACATCGCGCCGGCGCTCTCCGTCGCGGTCTTGATCACACGGTCGGCTTCCTCGCGCGCACCGGCCATCTTGCTCTCATAGTCGGCCTTCATGGTCTTAGCCGCCGTCTCAGCCTTGGCCGCCTCGTCGTAGGTGCTCTCGATCTCCTCGCGGCGCTTCTCCAGGATGGCCAGCACCGGCTTGAACAGGTACTTTTTGAACGCCACCATCAGGATCAAGAGGTTGATCAGCTGGAAGATCATCGTCCACGGTGCGATCGAAATAAACTTCTGAACTTCCATGGAAGCTCCCTCCTTTCAGTCGGTTCCGCCTCGATCAGAACAGACCGGTGAAGGGATTGACGAACAGAAGGATCAGTGCGATGATCAGGCTGTACAGACCGGTCGTCTCGGCGACGGCGCAGCCCATCAGCATCGTCGTGGTCAGAGAGCCCTTCATCTCAGGCTGACGCGCCATGGCCTCCAGGCCCTTGCCGACCGCGTAGCCCTCGCCGATGCCCGGTCCAAGACCGCCGATCATCGCAACGCCGGCGCCCAGCGCGGAGCAGCCGCAGACAATGGCCTTGGCAAGAATCGAAGTTTCCATAAAATGAGTCCTCCTTCAAAATTGTTTGTATTCGTTCATATATGCCCAACGTGCGCAGCACGCAAGGATCAGGGAAATCAGCCCGCGTCGCCCGCGGCGTCGGCGATGTACATCATCGTCAGCATGCAGAAGATGAACGCCTGCAGGAAGCTGGAGAAGAAGTCAAAGTACAGCGACAGCACGGCGGGAATACCTGCGGCAAAGATCGGGATGTGCGAGAGCGTCTCGCCCAGCGCGCCGGGAAGCAGCCCCAGAACCATGCCGGACAGCGCGCTGAGCGCGCCGTAGATCAGCGCCGTAATGACGCTGCCGCTGGCGATGTTGCCGAAGTGACGGAACGCCATGGAAATCGGCGTGGCAATCTCGCTGATGAGGTTGAACGGCGTGAGCACCGGGATCGGCTCGGTCAGTCCCTTGAGATAGCCGCCCAGGCCGTTGGTCTTCAGCTTGGTGAACATGATCAGCGCGAACACGAACAGCGCCCAGGCCAGCACTGTGGACAGGTCGCTCGTAGGCGCGTAGCAGCCCACCAGGCTGGACAGGCTGCACCCCAGCGACAGCGCGAACATGGCGGCGATGAACGGCAGATACCAGGTGTTCAGGTACTTGGCCCCCATGCTGGAGCCGACAAAGCTCTGCGCCGCGCCGACGATGGTCTCCGCGATGATCTGACGCTTCTTGGTCGGGTGCACCTCGAGGTTCTTCGTCATGAAGCGCACAACCAGGATCAGCACCAGCATCACGCCCCAGGTGACCACAACGGACTCGGTA
>JBJEYK010000248.1:0-4114 GCA_051886775.1 Candidatus Ventricola sp.
TGCCCAGGATCGCGCGCTGGCGGCGGATGAAGTCGCCCGCGTTGTCCGGCGTGACCACCACGATGGCCTCGCCGTTGGCGCGGTACATGGCGTAGATCTGCTTGAGGATGGAGAGCGTCGCGTCGGTCTCGGCCAGCGCGCGGCTGATGACGATTTCGCGCAGCTGCGAGAGATTGACCGTGCGCGGCGTGGTGCTGCTCAGCAGGTTCAGCGCGCGCAGGCAGCTGGGGGCCGTCGCGCTCAGGACGATGTAGCCCGGCTCCGTCTGCTCGGTCTGCGGGGTGCTCGTTTCGCCCGGCTGCGCGCTGTCCTGCTGCCCGCCGTCCCCGCCGCCCCCGTTCGGGGAGGATTCCTGTGTGCCGGAGAGCGCCTTCACCGTCACGGTCAGGCTGCCGTCCGGCGCGGGATCGACCGCCATGGACAGCACAAACAGGCAGCTTTCGATCTCCTGCCCGCCGCTGCACCCGCCAAGCACCGGGCACAGGAGCAGGAGCAGAAGCGGCAGGAAGACTCTTTTCATATCGGCCTCCGGAGAGAAATTGTCGTACAGGGTGCGACCTCATCCGGCCTCGCTTCGCTCGGCCACCTTCCCCAAGGGGGAAGGCTTTGGGTACGGCTTTGAAACCCCAAGGAGCTTTTCATCCCGTCGAGGGAAAGCGGGCGGCAGAAGGAAGCCCCGGGAGCATATCCCAGCCTTCCCCTGTGGGGAAGGTGTCGCCCGCAGGCGACGGATGAGGTCGTCCCGCCCGCAGGCGACGGATGAGGTCAGCCCGGCCTGGCCAGCAGCGGCAGAGCCAGCAGCGTCATCCCCGGCGCGGCCAGCAGCGCAGGCGTCGGGCCGAATGCGGTCAGCCAAAGCATGGCGAGCGCCAGCAGCAGCGCGGGCGGCACGAGCGCCAGCCGGGCTGCGCGCAGGCGCGGCCAGGCGTGGGCAAGCGCCTGACCCGAGGCGGCGAGCATTCCGGCGGCAAGCAGCAGCATGCACAGCAGCTGCGCGCTGGTGAGCGCCGTCTGCGGCAGGCCGCCGCGGGGATGGCCGCTGCACACGATGCGCAGGCGCATGCCCGGCACAGCGGAGATCGACTCATAGGTGTTGCATGCGCTCACCGCCAGCAGCAGCAGCACGCCGAAGAGCGCGCCCGGCAGCACGCGCGCGAGGAAGAAGCCGGTGCCCGGCAGCGGGCAGCGCTGCGCGTCCTCCCCGGCCAGCGCAAGCGCCGGCGGCGGCAGCAGCAGCATGAGCGCCGGCGTGGCGGCGGCGAGCATGCACAGCGCCGCGACGCCCAGCGGGAACGCGCCCGCGCCCAGGATGGGGAACAGCCCGGCGGCGGAGGTCATGGGCATCGACACGGCGGTGAGCACGGCGATGAGCGCGGGCAGCGCCCAGCGCAGCGCGTAGCACAGGCGGGACACGCCGCCGCTGCACGCGCACAGCACCACAGCGATCAGCGTGACCGCCGCGTTCCAGGAGACGCGCGCCTGCGGCAGCAGCGACTGCTCCGCCAGGCTGACCAGCGCGACGGCGGAAAGCGCGGCGCTGCCAAGCAGCAGCAGCGCCAGCAGCGTCAGGCGAACGCGGTGCGTCCCGGGGCGGGCATATGCGCCCGCGGCGCGGCGGCTGAGGGCGACGGCGGCGGCTGCGGCGGGCAGCACGGCGGCTGCGGCGATCCACGCGCTGTTCAGCGCGAGGGGCTGCGCCACGGCCGCACCCAGCACGAATGTCTGCGTCCCGACGAACAGCCCGGCAGAAAACGCGCGCTCCGACCAGGCGGCGCGCACGCGGGCTTCAAGCGTCTTGTTTGGCAAAGAAGGCCCTCGCTTTCTGGAATCGCAGCGGCAGGCGCAGCAGGATGTCCGGGTTTCTGCGCCGGGGCGGGGCGACGGGCGCGGTCAGCGGCGCGCCCAGCGAGCTCATCCGGCACAGCGCGCACAGCAGCACGCACAGCGTAAGCCCCATCAGATACAGCCCGCCCGCGGCGCCCGCCGTCAGAAACAGCAGCTGCACGATCTTCAGCCCGATGCTTAGCGCGTAGCTGGGCACGCAGAAGCCGCCCAGCCCGCTGGCCGCGATCACGATGAGCAGCAGCGGGCTGACGATGTCCGCGCTGACGGCGCTCTGCCCCAGGATCAGGCCGGAGACGATGCCCAGCGCGTTGCCCATCGCGCCGGGCGCGCGCAGCCCGGCCTCGTTGATCAGGTCGAAGGCCAGCGTCATCAGCAGCGCCTCCAGGTAGACGGGGATGGGCACGCGCGAGCTGGTCTCGTACACGCTGGTGAGCAGCATCGGAGAAAACAGCTCCTGATGAAAGCGCAGCACGGCGAGGTACAGCCCGGGCAGGAAGACGTGGATCAGCATCCCCGTCAGCCGCACGATGCGCAGGAACGTGCCGTACTGCCAGCGCATGGAGGCGTCGTCCGGCGTGTGCAGCTGGTGAAAGATCGTGCTGGGCGCGCCCAGCGCGGCGGGCGACCCCTCCGTGAGCACGACGACCTGCCCCTCCGCCAGGAACGACGCCGCGCGGTCGGGACGCTCCGTGCGCACGCACTGCGGGATCAGCGACAGCGGGTGGCCTTCGATGAGCTGCTCGATCTCGCCGGAGGTCAGCGCAAAGTCGCTCTGGCACGCCGCCAGACGCCGCCGCACGCGCGCAAGCATCTCCTCGTCCGCCGTGCCGCGCAGGTAGAGCAGCGCGCAGCGCGTTTTCATCGCCCCGCCGACGGACACAAACTCCGTCGTCAGCTCCTCGCGCTGCACAATCCGGCGCACGAGCGTGATGTTGGTGCGGATGGATTCGGTGAAGCTCTCGTGCGGGCCGAGTACGACATGCTCCACCTCCGGCTTGGAGATGGCGCGCTTGTCGAAGCCGCGCGTGTCCATCACGCAGGCGACGGCGCAGCCCTCGCACAGCAGCGCGCACTGGCCGCTGAGCACGTCGGAAAGCAGCTCGTCGATGTTGTCCTTCAGCTCCATGGGCAGGATGGACACGGCGTTTTCCATCAGATAGGAGACGCGCTCGTCCTCCGGCACGTCCCCGCCCGCGTCGCGGGGCAGATCCATGCAGGGTTTGAGGATGTTCTCGTCGATCAGCTCGCTGTCGATCATGCCGTCGATCGCCAGCAGCGCCGACTCAAACGCGCCCGAGCGGAAGCGCCGGATGAGCACGTCGGCGTTGTCCGGCGCGCCCAGGCGGGCGCGGAAAATTTCCAGATTGCGCGCAAGCACCGCGCACAGCGCGACAGCGTCCCAGGTCATTTGGCGCCTCCCTTTGCCTTCATTTGCCGCTTATTCTGGCCGCTGCGGCCCAAAACATGCGCGGCGCGGGCAGGTCGTCAGACAACTTATCCAATCTCACTGATATTCTTTAGCGGAATATACAAATGTTGCGCAAAGCTCTGGCGTTTTGAAATCCGTTGTGCTATACTATATGTACCCACTATATGGATGTCGGCCCTCGGTGGCCGAGACAGAATATGAGGAGGTTTTGCCCATGCAACTGACCGTTCGTCAGCCGTCCGCCTCCGCGGACGCCAAGCACTATACGACGGATCGCCTGCGCAGCGAATATGTCATCGAGAGCATCTTCGTCGCCGACGAGGCCATGCTCACCTACTCCCACTTCGACCGCATCATCGCCGGCGGTGTGATGCCCGTTTCCAAGGCCGTGGAGCTGGTCGGCTGCAAGGAGCTGTGCTCCGATACCTTCCTGGAGCGCCGCGAGATGGGCGTCATCAATATCGGCGGCAAGGGCACCATCACCGTCGACGGCGTGCGCTATGATCTCAAGCAGTACGACGGCCTGTACGTCGGCATGGGCGCCAAGACCATCACCATGGAGAGCGAGGACGGCGCCAATCCCGCCAAGTTCTACCTCAACACCTGCCCCGCGCACAAGACCTACCCGACCGTCAAGATCGATATCGACAAGGCCAACAAGCGTCCCCTCGGCGCGACGGAGACCTGCAACAAGCGCGTCATCAACCAGTACATCCACCCGGCGGTCATGCAGAGCTGCCAGCTGTGCATGGGCATGACCCAGCTCGCCCCCGGCAGCAACTGGAATTCCATGCCCTGCCACACGCACGAGCGCCGCATGGAGGTCTACTTCTACTTCGA
>JBJEYK010000249.1:0-4110 GCA_051886775.1 Candidatus Ventricola sp.
GGCAAGAAGAACACCCTGCTGTGCATTGAGCCTGAAAAGTCCCAGATGCTCGCCATGGGTGCGCGGGTGATCGAGGATGGCTGCATGGATATGATTGGCCTTGGACGCCAGTCCTTCGCGGATCCGTTTACTCCGCTGAAGCTGGCCGAGGGCCGCGAGGACGAAATCAAGTATTGCACGCAGTGCATGAATTGCGAAGAACTGATGATTCGTCAGCAGCCGGTCGGATGCGTGGCCTACAATAAGTATTACACCCAGAAATTCGTGGAGACCCGCAAACAGTTCGGAAAGCTGACCGAGCTGCATACCTGATATCCCATTGATCCAATCATCAATCCGATATAGATTCATATCTGAGAGGAGCGAACCAACATGAAAGAGTACAGAAAGGACATTCTGACGGCGAAGGACATTGCCTATATGATGGATCCCAGCGTTCTGAAGCTGGATACTACGCCTGAAGATGTCGATCACATGGTTGAAATCGCCAAGAAGTATGGCTGTGGCACCTGCTTTTGCTGGCCTTGCTATTATCCGCAGTTGTCTGCTGCTCTGAAGGGTACGGGTGTCGCCTTCGGCACTTCTCTGGCGTTCCCATCTGGACAGGAAGCGACCTCTACAAAGGTGTACCTGGCCAAGGAGTGGGCGAAGTTCGAGCCGGCCGAGCATGACATGGTGATCAACGTTGGCCTGCTGAAGTCCGGGCGATATGACGAGTGCCTGGCTGATATCAAGGCGGTTCGTGAGGCTGCGCCGGATGTTTCCCTCAAGGTGATTATCGAGGCCATGCTGCTGACTGACGATGAAATCCGTAAGGCGTGCGAATTGGTGATTGCCGGCGGCGCAAACTATGTGAAGACGGGTACGGGCTTCTCTGTTGGCAATCCGACCACTCTTCATCATGTGAAGGTGATCAAGGATACCGTGGGCGATCAGATCAAGATCAAGGTGGCTGGCGGCGTACGCGAGTTGGATACGCTTCTGAAGATGTACAAGCTCGGTGCTTGCCGGTTTGGCGTAGGCTGCTCCGCTGCGGAGAAGATTCTGGCTGACGCTGCTGCCATCGGACACGACATCGATATCCGTGAGATTCACATTGATCCGAGTGAGCTGTAATCCCCGAATGGGACAGAACACAAGCAGCTTATTGAAGCACTGTATAGCCAGTGTGAGGAACTGAAAAGCGGCATTGCGAAGGTCAGAGGCCAGAACATGGACAGGGCTGGCCGCAATCGGAATGCCGAGGCCTGTCTTCGAAGGAGCAGCAGAACAGAGTTCTTGACCGCATTTGATGATAACGTGTTCGTCGGAACGGTGGACTGCGTGATCGTCTGCAAAGGGCGGGGGAAGAATGATCGGCAGCTGATCTTTCGCTTCAAGGACGGAACCGAGATTCCGATGACAATGGAATCAACAAAAACCCGCAGGCTGAGCAGGCGGCGAGCAATTCGCCGGAAGCTTGGCTTGCGGGTTTAAATTCTATTTGCGTTTTTCCAATGCAGACACCATGGAGACAGCGCAGGGGAGAGTATTCGTGCTGTCGTTCTCACAGGTGGCATATCGGCAAGACTTTCTTAATCTGGTCGGCTTTTTCTGCTCTCATCCTTGCTGTCAACGGCGCAGGACTGCCTGACGACGATGGAGCCGCTCTGGTGCAGAACGCGTCCTTCCTCGCCGCGGATCAGCCGCAGCGCCTCTTCTGCTGCCCGCAGGCCCATCGTCTGGAAATTCGTCCGGATCGTCGTCAGACCCGATGCGATGTACTCGCACATCGGGATGTCATCGCAACCCAGTATGCTCACGTCCTCAGGCACACGGTATCCTGCTTCCGTCAATGCCTGAATGCAGCCGATGGCGCTCAGGTCGTTCGCCGCGAAGATGGCCTCCGGCAGCGGCTTGCCCATCTGCAGATAGTGACGCATCTCGTGAAAGGCCGTTGCCCGATCCAGCTTTCCTTCCAGAAGCGCTACATCCTGCTGCGCAATGCCGCGCCTTTCCAGCTCCTCCATGAAGCCCTGACGGCGCATTTCGGAATCATAGCCGCCCTTCAGGCCAAATACGTGCATCAGTCGGCGTTTGCCCAGACCCAGCAGATATGCCGCCGCCATCTGCCCGTGCAGCCTGGATTCATACAGAAGGCTGGAGACGTGCGCGCTGCATTCCTCCACGTCCAGAAAAACGATGGGGGCCTCTGTCGCCATGATCTGCTGGCGGGCCTGCCGGTCGAGCGCGTGGTGGAAGATGATTGCGGCGTCGATGCTGCGATCCTGTAGCTTTTGCAGGATGGGCATTGTCTCGGGCGCGATGCAGATGTTCAGCTCGTAGCGGTTCTCCTGACAGACCTTCTGCACCGAATCCGCCAGCGCGCCGTAGTATTCGCCCTTGATCGTATCGAGGAAAAGGCCGATGCTCCTGGCTTGCATGGATCGAAGCCGCTGACCGTTGGCGTTGGGCACATAGGAAAGCCGCGCAACCGCATCCATCACCAGCGCACGCGTCTGCGGGCGGACGATTTCCGCGTTGTTCAGCGCGTTGGAAGCCGTCGCAACGGAAACCCCGGCTTCACGAGCGACATCCTTGATGGTAGCCTTTCGCAAGAGCAGTATCCTCCCTGTGTTCAGGATATGGGGCGAATGTAAATGCTTCCGATTTTCACCGTGCCCTGCAGGACGGTCAGCCGGATTTCGCAGGCAGTGGCGTTGTACAGATGCATCCCGGAGAGCACCTGCTCGTACCTCATGCCGCTCAAATCGAATACGTTCAGCAGCATGCCGTTCTGACGAACCTCCAGTCTGGACGGCTCATCCGAGAAGCACTGGATTTCCAGGTTGGAGCTGCTGGTCACGTCGTAGACGCTGTATTGCGCCCATTCGCCCCGATGAAGCCGCAGCAGCGCGGTGCGCCATGGCCCGTCAAACGGGAACTGCTTGTCCTCCTCGCCAAATTCCCCGACGATCTCCATGCCGGTGTGCGTGCGGTAGCAGCCCGGAGCGTAGTCATTCTGCGCGTGATGATAGCTGGCGTCCGGCCCGGGCATCTCGTCAAAGTCCGTTCCGCGGATTTCGCAGCCCGGAAGACGGAACACCTGAGCGTTGATCTGCTCGTTCAGGTCGCAGTTTTCCAGCCGGATGTGATGCAGCAGCTGGTCAAAGACCTTCTGTGCGGTGTCATAGTCCGGCTGTGCGCCGCCCTCCAGATACGCGCGAATCAGCTGCCAGTCGTCCGGCTCATGCACGGAGCAAGGCGAATTGGTGCAGGTCATCTTCTTCCAGGGCCACATCGTCACGCTGATGCCCAGGCGGAAGGCGAGCGGCATCATGGCGCAGAACCAGGCCATCGTGTTTTCGCCCGTTTCACCGAGCCAGAGCGGGAGATTGAGCCTTTGGGAAACCTCCAGATACGGCGTGAGCGAGGAAATATCCGGTGGGCAGCCATAGCGATGGAAATGGATGACCATGTTGGGATCATACACATGGTCGAAGATGGACATATCTGTCGCCCAGTGCGGCCCCTCCAGCGCGACGATGTGCCGCGTGTCGTGCCGGCGGATGCGGGCGATGGCCTGCTCGTAGAACTCGCGCAGGCGCGGAATATACATGTCAAGATCCGCATCGCCCGGATAGCGGACGGGACGGATGGGCTCGTTGAGCAGGTCATAGCCGCCGACGATCCAGCGATCCTGATACCGGCGGGCGATCTCCTCCCACAGGGCAAGGCCGCGCTCGAACTGGGGCTGGTCGATAAACAGGCGGCACAGGTCATCGACGGAATCATCGACATTGGCGCCGGTCTGCCCGCCGGGTGCGGCATGCAGGTCGAAAAACACATACAGCCCGTATTTTTCGCAGCGATCCAGCAGCGTGTCCAGCAGACGGAAGCCCTCCTCGCGGAAGCGGAGCTTCGGGCCATCCTCCATGAACAGGCGGGAGGCGATGGGCACGCAGAGGGAGTTGTAGCCCATCGCCGCCATCATCTGCAGATCGCTCTCCTGAATGTACGCCTCGCGGTACAATCCCGCCGACAAGATCGAGCGCCCGAAGAAGGAGCGGTTTGTTGGCAGCTTCTACGACAGCGCAGAGATCAACGCGCTGTTTCAGGCCGTCAAGGGCC
>JBJEYK010000250.1:0-4092 GCA_051886775.1 Candidatus Ventricola sp.
CACGAGGAGCCGGAACCGGCCCTGGGCAATGGCGGCCTGGGCCGTCTGGCGGCGTGCTTCCTGGATTCCCTGGCCACGCTGGATCTGCCGGCCATGGGCTGCACCATCCGCTACGAGTACGGCCTGTTCCGTCAGCGCATCGTCGACGGCCAGCAGGTCGAGGTGCCCGACGAGTGGCTGACCTACGGCAACGCCTGGGAGATTCCCACCCAGCGCGACGCCGTCACCGTGCGCTTCGGCGGCCAGATGAGCGAAAACTGGATGGGCGGCAAGCACTATGTCTCCCTGCAGAACACCGAGGACGTCATCGCCGTGCCGTATGATCTGCCGATCGTGGGCTACGACAACGACGTCGTCGACCGCCTGCGCATGTGGAGCGCCGTGCTCCCGCGCAACTTCAACCTGGAGAAGTTCTCCGCCGGCGACTACAACGGCTCCAGCGAGGACAGCGATTCCATCGCCGCGCAGATCTCCAAGGTGCTCTATCCGGAGGACAACACCTACAACGGCAAGAAGCTGCGCCTGATGCAGGAGTACTTCCTCGTCAGCGCGACGCTGCAGTACGCCATCAAGGACTTCAAGCGCGTCTACGGCACGGACATGAGCCAGCTGCCCGAGAAGGTCGCCTTCCACATCAACGACACGCATCCGGCCATGGTCATCCCCGAGCTGATGCGCATCCTGGTGGACGAGGAGCACCTGCCCTGGGAGGTCGCCGAGCGCATCACCGTGGGCACCGTCGCCTACACCAACCACACCATCATGGCCGAGGCGCTGGAGAAGTGGCCCGAGAGCATGATGCGTGAGACGCTCCCGCGCATCTACGCCATCATGCAGGAGCTGAACCGCCGCCTGTGCCAGAAGCTGTTCGACCGCTTCCCCGGCGAGTGGGACCGCATCGGCCACATGGCCATCCTGGCCTACGATCAGGCGCACATGGCCAACATGTGCATCGCGTACAGCCACGCCGTCAACGGCGTTTCCCAGCTGCACGGCGACATCCTCAAGCGCTCCACCTTCGCCGACTACTACAAGATCATGCCGGAGAAGTTCATGGCCATCACCAACGGCATCACCCCGCGCCGCTGGCTGATGCTGGCCAACCCGGCCCTCTCCGACCTGCTCGATGAGTCCATCGGCCAGGGCTGGCGCAAGGACACCATGGAGCTGGAGAAGCTGCTGCCCTTCGCCGACGACGCGGCCTTCGTCGAGAAGTTTGCCAAGGTCAAGTATGAGAACAAGGCGCGCTTCTCCCGCTGGATCAACCGCCATCAGGGCCTGGTGCTCGATCCGGACACCATGTACGACGTCCAGGTCAAGCGCCTGCACGAGTACAAGCGCCAGCTGCTCAACGCGCTGCACATCCTCGTGCTCTACAACCGCATCTGCGACGATCCCAACTACACGATGGCGCCGCGCACCTTCATCTTCGGCGCGAAGGCCGCCCCGGGCTACCGCCGCGCCAAGGAGATCATCCACTTCATCAACGTGCTGGCTGCGAAGATCGCCAAGGATCCGCGCGCGAGCAAGATGATCAAGATCGTCTTCCTGCAGAACTACAACGTCTCCACCGCCGAGATGCTCATGCCGGCCTCCGAGGTCAGCGAGCAGCTGTCCACCGCCTCCAAGGAGGCCAGCGGCACCGGCAACATGAAGTTCATGATGAACGGCGCCGTGACCATCGGCACGCTCGACGGCGCGAACGTCGAGATCGCCGAGCTGGTGGGCGAGGAGAACTGCTACATCTTCGGCATGCGCTCCAAGGAGGTCGAGGCGCTCTACGCCGCCGGCACCTATCGCAGCCTGGAGATCTACGAGCAGAACGCCGAGCTGCGCCGCGCGCTGAACATGCTCTTCGACGGCACCCTGACCCCGGAGAACCCGAAGATGTTCGAGGGCCTCTTCCGCGCCCTGGTCTTCTCCGACAACGGCGGCCTCGCCGATCCGTATCTGGTGCTCAAGGACTTCGGCTCCTATCAGGCCGCGCAGAGCCGCCTGGGCCGCGACTATCAGGACAAGCGCGCCTGGACGCGCAAGGAGATCATCAACGTCGCCAAGTCCGGCGTGTTCTCCTCCGACCGCACCATCCAGGAGTACAACGACAGGATCTGGCACCTGCCGACCCTCTCCCGCAAGTAACCCATACCCAAGCGCCCCTCCGAGCAATCGGAGGGGCTTCTTGCTGCGTTGACAGACACGGCGGCCTATCCTGCTGAGGCTGTCTTGCACGCTGCGCTGTGATGTGGTACGATAGGGTTAGGCGGATCAGCAAATCGGGATTTGTAGAAGGAAGATAGAAATATGGATGCAAGCGAATTGTGGAGGCAATTTCAAAAGGATAACAAAATTGGCGATGTCGCTTATGAGGCGTGGGCATTTGGCGGTGCCCCGGATAAATTGGCGGAATTGGTTGTAAAGGGCATCAAGATTGCAACATCAAGTCTCTTTTATTGGTATGAAAGCGGGAAGGAAAACCTTCCCAAAGCTGGCGATTACAGTGTAATACTGGATGCAAAGGGAAGTGCGGTGTGCATTATCCAAACAACAAAGGTTTATCTGATGCCATTTTGCGAAGTGTCAGAGGAGCATGCTCAAAAAGAAGGTGAAGGAGATTTATCATTGGCGTATTGGCAGCGCGTACACGAAGACTTCTTTTCTAGCGAGCTAAAGACTGAGCAAAAGGAATTTGATCAGAAAATGGAAGTTGTTTGTGAAGAGTTTCAATTGGTTTATGTGGCATAGCTGCAAATTCCAGTTTATCGCGCAGACACGCAAATGCGGCTGACCCCGCACGTACCTTCCTCTGATCGCGAAAAAAGGCGTGACCGCCTTCGTCACGCCTTTTGTGATTTCGCTTCCCAATGATATCCGTGGTCGCGCAGCGGCCTTGCAGCGTTCATTTTACAGCCGCACGACGCCCTTGCGCAGGATGATGTTGCCGTAGAGCGCGGTCTCGCCCGTCTGCACGACGGCGTAGGCGCTGCGCGCGCGAGAGAGGAACGCGTCGTGCTCCATCATGTCGAACTGCGCGCCGGGCATGTCCAGCTCCGCCGCCGCATGGAAGGCCTCCCAGATCGGGGCCTGGTCGCCGGGGAACATGCCCTTGGGCACCTCCATCACGGCGAGGGGCTTGTCCACAAAGTCATCCAGCGGGAACAGCTGCACCACAGCGCGCATCACCTCGGCGCAGCCGTGGCCGTCGCAGCGCACGCAGCGCTTGCCGATGGACGTGCCGGGGAAGTTGCCGTCGGCGAGCACCAGCTCGTCGCCATGGCCCATCTCGGCGATGATCTTGAGCAGTTCCGGGCTGAGAATCGGAGAAATTCCCTTCAGCATACGCATTCCTCGTTTCCCCCTGCCGCGCATGTCGCACAGCGGCAGGGCTTTTTCTGTATTATAGCACGCCGGGCGGGCAAGGCAAGACCCAAACCGCAAAAAACCAGCGCAGGCTTGCGTCCTGCGCCGGCAGATCTTCGGTTATTCCGCAAACAGCGGCGTGGACAGGTAGCGGTCGCCCGTGTCGGGCAGAAGCGCCACGATCGTCTTGCCCGCGTTTTCCGGGCGCTTGGCCAGCTCGATCGCCGCAAACGCCGCAGCGCCGGAGGAGATGCCCACCAGCACGCCCTCGCTCCTGCCGATGAGCCTGCCCGTGTCGAAGGCGTCCTCGTTCGTCACCGGGATAATCTCGTCGTAGATGCCGGTGTTGAGCACATCCGGCACGAAGCCCGCGCCGATGCCCTGAATCTTGTGCGCGCCGGCCACGCCGGTGGAGAGCACCGCGGAGGACGCCGGCTCGACCGCCACGACCTTCACCTGCGGCTTCCGGCTCTTGAGGTATTCACCCACGCCGGTGATTGTGCCGCCCGTGCCCACGCCTGCGACGAAGATATCCACTGCGCCGTCGGTATCGGCGAAGATTTCCGGGCCGGTCGTCTCGCGATGGGCCTTGGGGTTCGCCGGGTTGACGAACTGGCCGGGGACAAAGCTGTTCGGGATTTCGGCGGCCAGCTCCTCCGCCCTGGCAATGGCGCCCTTCATGCCCTTGGCGCCCTCGGTGAGCACCAGCTCCGCGCCGTAGGCCTTCATCAGCTG
>JBJEYK010000251.1:0-4073 GCA_051886775.1 Candidatus Ventricola sp.
CGACGCAGATGCTCGACTCCATGATCCGCAACCCGCGCCCGACGCGCGCCGAGGCCAGCGACGTGGCCAACGCCATCATCGACGGCACCGACGCTATCATGCTCTCCGGCGAGACCGCCGCGGGCAAGTACCCGCTGGAGGCCGTGAAGACCATGGTGCGCATCGCGTCGTACATCGAGGCACAGAAGGACAAGGACTTCAAGCTCGTCAGCCAGGAGAGCATCCGCGACGCCACGGCGCACACCGTGGCCAATGCCGTGTCCTTCTCCTGCTGCCAGATGGCCGAGCACCTGAACGCCGCCGCCATCATCACCCCCAGCAATTCCGGCAGCACGGCGCGCATGGTCGCCCGCTTCCACCCGGATTGCCCGATCATCGCGCCCACGCCCAGCGAGCATGCGTATCACCAGCTGGGGCTGAGCCGCGGCGTCATCCCGGCCCGCATGGAGCTGCAGGAGGACACCGACGCCATGATCAGCGCGGCGGTGGAGGTCGCCCAGGCGGAGGGGCTGGTGCAAACCGGCGATGTCGTGATCGTTGTGGCGGGCGTCCCGGCGGGCGTGTCCGGCACCACCAACCTGATCAAGGCGCACATCGTGGGCAACGTGCTGCTGCGAGGCATCGGCGTGGGCGAGGGCAAGGTCAGCGGCAACGTGTGCAATGTGACCACCCTGGCCGACCTGGAGAGCGGCTTCAAGGAGGGCAACATCATCGTCACCAAGATGACCACCCGCGAAATGCTGCCCTACATGCGCAAGGCGGCGGCCGTCATCGTGGAGAGCACGGACGAGAACTGCCACGCCAGCGTGACCTGCCAGGCGCTGGGCATCCCGCTGTTCATGGATCGCACGGGCCTGTCGGTGCACATGCTCAAGAGTGGCATGGTGGTCACCGTCGACGCCGACCGCGGCTTCGTGCTCAACGGCATCGTGCAATAAACAACCGCCCTGCGGGGCGGCTCATCGGGAGGAAGCGGACAGCCGCTTCCTCCTTTTGTGTTTATGCCAGCTGCCGGACAAAGTCCTCGATCAGGCGATTGACCTCCTCCGGCTGGTCGGTGTTGGCATTGTGTCCCGCGCCGGCGATCCAGTGCAACGGCAGGCCGGTGCGCTTCGCCCAGCGGCGGTTATACCCCTTGGCGGAGCCGGCCTGGTCGTGCTCGCCGCAGATCAGCATCGCAGGGCAGTCGATTGGGTAGGGCAGGTCGGCAGCCATCGCGTCGCCCAGAATGCGGAAGCCGTGCCCCGCCAGGCGGCAGTATTCGTCCTTGGTGTAGCTTGCCAGCATGCTGCGCATGATCTGCCGGCCATACGGCGTCTCGGCGCAGCCCTTGGCTCCGGCATTGCACAGCGGCTTCCAGGGGTAGAGACGGTAGACCGGCTCGATGTGGCGCAGCAGCCAGATTTCCACGGCGGTGGTGTACTGCCGCTGGAGCGGCGCGGAATCGATGGAGATGAAGCCAGCGGCTTCGCCGGGATAGCGCTGCATGAAGGCCTGGGCGACGTAGCCGCCCATCGACTGGCCGATCAGCACGGGGCGGACGATGCCCTCGCGCGCGAGGATGTCGTGCAGCCAGACGGCCTTGTCCGTCAGCGAGAAGGAGAGCTGAAAGGGACGGGAGGCCGCGTGGCCGGGCGCGTCCCAGGTGAGGACGGTGTACTGCCCCTCGAAGCGCTCAACCTGCCGGTCGAACAGGCGATGGTCGGCGGTCAGCCCGGGCAGGAGAATCAGCGCGGGGCTGCCGGGCTGTATATCGCTGATCCAGTAGCGAATGTCGCCCAGCGGGGTGGAATAGGTGCGTTCGTTCATGGCAAGCCTCCGAAAATGACGGCGCCGCCGCGGATGATGCGCTTCATCCGCGGCGGCGGCGGGGTATTCAGATGAATGGGACGGTCAGCCCTTCACCGCGCCGGCGACCACGCCGTCGATGATGTACTTCTGGCACAGCAGGTACATGACGATGATCGGGATGACGGTGATCATGATGCACGCCATCATCGGGCCCATCTCCACGCGGCCATAGCTGCCGCGGAAGTACTGGATCGCCATCGGGATGGTGCGGTATTTCTTGATGTCCAGCACCAGCGTGGGCAGGAGATAGTCGTTCCAGACCCACATCGTCTCCAGAATGGCGGTGGAGATGGCGGTAGGCTTGAGGATCGGGAAGACGATCCTGAAGAAGATCTGCAGCGGATTGCAGCCGTCAATCATCGCGGCCTCCTCAATGGCCAGCGGGACGGACTTCATGAAGCCCGTGAACATGAACACCGCCAGACCCGCGCCGAAGCCCAGGTAGATGATGCAGATGTTGAACGGGGTGTTCAGTCGCAGGCTGTCGGCCGTCTTGGAGAGGGTGAACATGACCATCTGGAACGGCACGACCATCGAGAACGCGCACAGCAGATACATCAGCTTGGACACGGCGCTGTTCACGCGGGTGATGTACCAGGCGCACATCGAGCAGCACAGGATGATCAGGAGAACCGAGGTGACGGTGATGATCAGCGAGTAGCCGAAGGAGGCCAGGAAGTTCATCTGCGTGATGCCGTAGATGTAGTTGTGCAGGCCCACGAAGGATTCGCCGGTGGGCAGCGCGAACACGGTCGTGGTGGAGATGGCGGTCTCGGCCTTCAGGGAGTTCTGCAGGATCAGGACGACGGGATAGATCCACACGAGGCTGAGCACGGCCAGCAGGATGCTCAGCGAGGCATCGACAACGCGGCGAGCGCCGGAGACGGCGCCGTCGTGGTAAACCTTGGCTTTCGTCATTACTGCTGCACCTCCTTACGACGGGTGAAGTAGAGCTGAACCAGCGCAATCGCGATGACCAGCAGGAAGAAGACCACGGCCTTGGCCTGGCCGATGCCCTTCCACTGCGGGCCGGAGCGGGCGTAGAAGGTATCGTAGATGTTCAGGGCGAGCATCTGGCTGGCCTTCGCGGGCTCGCCGCCGGTGAGGGCGAGGTTCTGGTCGAAGAGCTTGAAGGAATTGGTCAGCGTCAGGAAGGAGCAGATGGTGATGGACGGCATGACCATCGGCAGCTTGACCTTGATGAGCGTCTGCAGACTGGTGGCACCGTCAATGGACGCGGCCTCGAGCAGGTCGCCCGGGACGTTCTGAAGGCCGGCGATGTAGATGATCATCATGTAGCCGATCTGCTGCCAGCACATCAGGATGATCAGGCCCCAGAAGCCGTAGTTGGCGTTGAGCGAGAGCAGCGGCAGGCCGAGGTTGGTCAGGATGCCGTTGAGCAGGATCTGCCAGATGTAGCCCAGCACGATGCCGCCGATGAGGTTGGGCAGGAAGAATACGGTACGGAATACGTTGGTGCCCTTCAGGCCGCGGGTGAGCGCCAGCGCCAGCGCGAACGCGATGACGTTGATGAGGATGGTGGAGATGATGGTGAACTTCGCCGTGAACCAGAAGGCGCTGACGAAGGTCGGGTCAGCGAAGACCTTGAAGTAGTTGTCCAGCCCCACGAACGTCGTCTTGGAGATCGTGGTGAACTTGTGGAAGGACAGGAAAATGCCCCACAGGAACGGCCAGATGAAGCCGATGATGAACGCGGCCAGCGTCGGGAGCAGGAACACCGGCCAGTATTTCTTGATCGCGTTTTCCATAGAAGCGCTTCCTCCTGGAGAGTGATCGGGATGACAGGGCAACCTGCAAAAGCGCACGGCGCGCGCTGCGGGCTTTTGCAGATCGCCCCGGGGACTTGCGCAAGGGAAAAGGCAGGAGGGCGGGCAGTTGCCCGCCCTCCGAAGGAACGCTTAGTGGGTGAGGTCGTACTCGGTCTTCCAGCCGTCGACGAACGCGGTCACAACCGCATTCCAGTCGCCGGTGCCGGCCGCATAGGCGGTCAGGGCAGAGCCAACGCCGTTCTTCCACTCCTCGGACGGCATGGTCGGGAAGTTCCAGGACACCGGGGTCTTGCCCGCGGCGGTCAGCGCGGCGTCAACCGCGACCAGCGGATTGGCGGAGGCATACTCGCCGGTGAAGGTGTCGAACGGGACGACGAAGCCCATGTCCTGGGACATGCTCTTGCGGCCCTCGTCGGAGGTGATGACCCACTC